>NZ_JAHRFC010000032.1:0-64727 GCF_020883015.1 Microcoleus sp. CAWBG640 | reverse complement strand
AGTTCCGTTGAAGTCGCATTTTTTAAACCCGCCAACCAACATAATTGACCAGTGACGACAATAACCGCGGCATAGATTATCATCCATTGCCACAGAAAAGGTGATAAGACTTCGGCAAAATGGTGAGGTCCGTAAAGTAAATTAGCCAATAGGAAAAAAAATACCGTCCCCAGAATATTGCGATAAATAGTAAAAATGCCCAAGGGAATTGATTGTAGTTGCAGTTTACCAACAACGGTGGCAATGGAACCAATGATCGCAGCGATCGCCACAAAAATTTCTCCGGTGCCAATTTGAAATCCACCCATCGTCATCATCTGACTTGAACTCCCTAAAACAGCAGTCACTATCACCCCAGCCAAGGAAATCAGAGAGCCTGCAATTGCCCAAAAATCTACCCGCGAACCCAACAGCAAAACACCCAATACAAGGGTTAAAATTGGTTCGATGCGCCCAATTAACACAATATTAGTTACATTAGTCTGTCCCAGGGCTGCAAAAATTAACGCTGGAGCGATCGCCCCCGATAAAATACCTGTAATAGTTAAACTAATCCAATCTTTACGAGTCAGAGCTTTCAGAGTCGGCCGTTGCCAATCTTGATAAAAAATTAGAGTCATCAACCCCAAGGCACAGATATTACCTACAAATAAAACATTGCACAGTGAAATAGGATTTCTGCCATTAATCGCATGACTTTCCCCTATTTCCACAATTTTACGAGTTACCGAATTGGAAGCAGCAAAAATCAAAACAGCAATGCCAAGATACATTGGGCTAGGAACTCGGATGAAAAATTGATGTAATTTATTTGCAACTTTCATGCTCTTGATTTCTCTAATTTTTTAAACCTTAAAATTAGCTTATTTCGGTTGAGGACAGGTTTTATTAGTGTAATCGCATTGATAGATATACTGTGATTGCCAATGGAGGGGAATTTCTAGTAAATCTCTTGCACCAGTGATTCCCTGACCGATAAAGAACAGGAGAGCCAAACAATTGAGAATGATATGAACCCTGCGCCAGCGATTTTCTCTATCCTGATAAATATCTTGGACGATCGCCACTGAAAAAATCATCAATAAAGAGGCTATCATACCGTAGTAATAATGGGAAACAAACCATTCATTATCGCGACGAAAGATTTCTGGTTGAAACCCTAAAATCATCAATCCCATGCCCGTAAAAGTGGCAAATATACCTCGCCAGAGTTTAACTCTTGCCTTAAATAGTAGTGCGAAAGAAGCAATGGTTAACAGGAAAATGGCGATCGCAAACAAGAATCGAAAAGGTTCTTTGGTGAGGGTGTCGTTACTCAGCATTTTGGAGAAAATGGGGTAGGCCATTCCCAGTAGAGCAACCCCTACCACTGAGCCGCTCAACCAATTACCCATGGCTACGTGCTCGGAACCGACTACGGGCGGAATTTTAGTTTTTCCCCCGTCGGCGACAAGCAGGCGGCGTTGACGGGTGAGCAAGGCGCGATTCACCACAATTCCGATTAAGGGAAAAACGACAACAATGGCGATCGCCGGATGTAGTAATGCAAAGATATCTTGAAGTTCCATGTTAAAGATCCATTAATTCACTATTTAGGGACAATCAAAATTATCGATCGCTAAGCAGCCACAAACAGGGACAATAAAATGGCGATCGCGTCGGCGGGTTCATAACGCTTGCTATAATCCACGTCAATGTGAGCTAGGGCAATATGTCGATGGCGATCGATAATAAAAGTTGCAGGAACAGGTAACAGCCAATCTTCCGTCCCATTGTAATCTGGGAGAGCGTGACCAAGTTCGGTATAAAGTAATTTAAGAGGAGCGGTAATTTCAAATACAATACCATAATCACGGGCAATTTGGCAACCCGCATCACTCAAAACATCAAAGGAAAGTCCGTTGTTAAGGACTGTTTTTCGGGAAGCATCAATTGTTTGGGGAGAAATGGCTAAAACCGAAGCTCCTAAAGCCTGAATTTTGGGTGATAGCCCCTGATAAGCCCGTAATTCCAGATTACAATAGGGACACCAACTACCAAAATAAAAACAGAGAATAACGGCTCCCTGATTTAATCGCTCGTACAGACTAATCTTTTGACCGTCAGTATTTTCCAGGACAAAATCCGGGGCATCATCGTCAATTCTTAAGCTTCTGCGATTTTTAAATTCCTTGGCTAATGCTTGAGTTGCTCCTTGCATAATCGCTGCTTTTTCCGGGGGAAACTTTGCCAAAAATTCCTGGTAGAATTTATGAAATTCCAGTTGTAAATTCACGATATTTGCCAATATATATCTGGGGAATTTTCCCTTACTTAAAGTCAGCAAGGGAACAGGCAAATTACTTCACTTCATTTGGTGAAAACATTGCTACTTTCCCTTGTTTGACAGCGACTACGACGTCGTAGGTTGCACAGTAGGAGAAGGTAACATCGTTGGCTTTGTTATAGAGATTGACCACCATGCCTGCTCCACCTGGTTGTACTCCTAATGGTAATAAATCACCAAAGAAAAATCTCCGCAATTGGTCGCCACTACCAATTTGTCCTTTGTTTTTACTAATCATCTCAATCTTTTGTTGAGCAGTCATTTCCGGGGCGGCGATCGCGCTATTTTGCAATTGAGGTACAAAGCTATGTACAGCAACATCTCCGGCAGTAATAACGCTAGCCAGGGCTAGGGGAGCAAACAGAGGGCTGAGGGATTTGAGTTTTAACATTGATGTTTTTGGGGTGAGAACGGTTGATGAGACTATCATGATCTATTTCAATTTCTTTGAGAAGCAGGCAAAATAGAATATACTATATGCCATTTTGGAATAGGTGCTGTATGGATCGAATTGCTTGTATGCAAAGTTTCGTTCGGGCGATCGAATTGAATAGCTTTTCTGCCGTAGCGCGGGAACAACAGACCACGCAACCGACGATTAGTAAGCAAATCGCCGCTCTCGAAAAATATTTGGGGGTACAATTACTCACTCGTTCCACTACCAATTTGAATTTGACCGAAGAAGGTAAAAAATACTATCAATATTGCCAGCAAATTTTGGAAACCGTTGCCGAAGCAGAGGCCAGTTTAACTGGGAAAGAACGGGCAACAGGCGTTTTAAGATTGGGCTGTCCCGTGCTGTTTGGGCAAATGCAGGTTGTTCCCCGTTTAAAAGCATTTATGAAACGCTATCCCGATGTCAAGGTAGATCTGATGATGGCAGATCATTTTGTGGACATTGTAGAGGATGGTTTAGACCTGTTAATCCGCATTGGTAATCGTCTGGATAGTTCCCTGATTAGCCATCGTATCGGCACGACTCGCCGCGTCACAGTAGCAACAACAGACTATTTTGAACAAGCGGGAGAACCGAAAAAACCGGAGGATTTAGTACATCATGATTGTATTGTTTACACTCATCTGTCAACGGGTAATGAATGGCATTTTCAAGGAACAGATGGCACTATTAAGGTGCGGGTGGGGGGCTGTTTTCAAACTAATAGTTCTGTGGCGATTCGAGCCGCTGTGTTATCGGGTTTGGGGATTGCGGTAGCGCCGGTGTGGATGTTTGGTGATGAGATTTACCGGGGCGATATCAAGGTGGTGTTGCAGGATTATCAGCCGACTCCGTTGCAAATTCATGGGGTGTATCGTCGGAGTCGTTTTTATCCAGCAAAGATAGTTTGTTTTATTGAATTTTTAGCGGCAGAATTCAAGCTCGATCCCTGGGTTTCAGATTATGGGGTTTGAGCCAGATAATTAGAAGACATCTTCGATCGCATTCTCAAAGGCTCATTCGGAAGTTCTTAAGGAGATTATTGTATTCTAGCTGTCTCTGAGGGTATATATCTTGGCTTTGCCAGTGTTCGATTTTCATGTTTTCTGAGTTAGGACGAATCCGTTGCATACAGTAACAGCAAATTCCTCTTTGCTCGCTCACTAGACTTGCTCTCAGGTCATGTTTTTCGGCATAGTGATCATAGTCAGTATTTGTATTACACCGATGCTGTGTCAAGGACGTTGGTTCGGTCTTTTTCTGGATGTTTCTCATTCATTACCTTCTAAGAATTTAATCAGCGATCGAGCTTGAGTAATCTCAGGAGCTTGGTGTCCAATTTTTTCACCAAGGGGAATCATAGCTTGACGTGCGCCATCAAAATTTTCATCATCAATTAGTCTAAAAAGAGCGTGAAGCTTGTTGGCTACCTCTTTGTTACGCTCTGACGATCCCATCTGCTCCTCTAGTATTCGGTTGGCATCAAGACCATAAGATTCTAATGGAATGGTAGAAATAACTTTGCCAGTTTCTTCATCACGTTCTAGGACTCTAATACAGCTTGCTTCAACTTCACCAATAACAAGTGGCGAATGGGAAGTGCAAACAAACTGGATTGAGGGGAAGGTTCTGGTGAGGTCATTCACCACTTGATGTTGCCATTTTGGATGGAGATGTACATCTATTTCATCAATTAGGACTAGCCCTGATGTTTGTTGCAAAATCAGAGGCAATCTTTGATTACATCTATCTGATTCTTCAGTTAAGAAAGAGGCATTTTGAGTAACGATTTTGATGGCAATATCGGCGATTAGACCTACCATCATTTTTTGACCAGCACTAAGGTTACTAAAGGGTTGGGGGTTGCCTTGAATAGAAACAACAATTTCCGATCGCTCTGGGTCAAACCATAGGTCATCGGCGTTGGGAATACAACGCAAAATAGCAAACTTTACCACCTTGTAACCAGGGCGCATTTGTCCCTGTCGATTGACAGAAGCGATCGCTTCTTTCTGGAACCAAGTATGGATATCGGCGATTCTAATCCGTTCTTTAAAGCAGTCATAGAAGGCATCCCAACGGCGGGCGGGGCTGGTGTGGGTAGTGGCTTTGGGGTCGCGTTGGTTGGAGGGTAGCCAAGCTCTACCTGCTCCGTAGTAGGCGATGATGGGTAGCCAAATTTTTGCGCCTGCTTCAATCTGTTGAAATAAAGTGGAGATAATTTCTAGAGCTTGTTTGGCTTCTGTGTTGGAGGTTCTAGAGCCGTTAGTTTTGAATTGTCTGAGCCATTGGACTGGCTGACTGTTAATCGTGCCGATCGCCCTAATCTGGACGGGTTTTCGTTCAATAAATTGGGTGATGGTGTCGGATTCGATCGCTTCTAAGCGAATTTCTGAGGGCAGAATGTTACGGCGGCTATTGTTGAGGGTTGTGTCGGGGGAGTTGACCAGCCAAATTCCAGCCGCGATCGCCAAAGCATCGAGGATGGTCGTTTTACCTGTGCCATTGTCCCCAACCAGCAACGTAAATTGGGGATGCAAGTCAAGGGTATAGTCTGAAAATTTCTTGAAGTTTTTGATTTCTAGTCGGTTAATTCTCATGGTAATGTGCTACTGTCGATCGGTATTCCGCTAGTAATATCGTTTCCGTTAGCATCAGAATGATTTAACCGCAGAGGGCGCAGAGAACGCAGAGGGAGATCAGAGAGAGATGAATAATTCCGATGCTAACGAATTTGATAAAATTTGTAGCATAGAAATCATAGTAGTACATGGTTGCTTCTTCCAAGCCATCTTTAGCACAATCGTAATAGTTTGGGAAAACAAACCCAACTCTATCATCGCTATTAAACCCAATCTGCCACCATTCATCTTGATACGAGAATCCATCTTTCGACTCAGCTAGAAACTGCTCGGCAAATTGTTTAGAACACAGAATAAAACTGCACGAATACTACCCGCGATACAGGCTGTTCAAACAACTCCGCAACAGCAGTCACAAGGTTATGGATCATTTCACGCAGCGGTGACTGAACGATACAAAGTGGTTTCATCGTGACCTTAGTTCATGAATGAACTTAAGAGTATTCTACTTTGGATAGAGCCACTTAGCAAATAACTTTGTCGCCCGTGGCATGATGACGTAGGTCATTAACGAAACCATGAAAGCTGCACCGATCGCACTGCGTAACAAAGTTGGCCATGGAAAAAGCAATTGATTTAAGAAGGGTGGAATGATGTTAATTAATGGAAAAATCACTAGCCAAGTTACGAGTACCATTTTGTAGCGGGGCGGCGGGACGATCGCTCCTTGAATTGGCAAGGTAAACCATGTCTCTAACCCCGTCAGCCGTTGATACTCGGAACCAACAGTTAGCCGCTTGATGCGTTCCAAAAGCCGATGACGAATTGGAGAATTTTCCCAACTCGTCAAATTACTCAAATGGTCGAACTTGAAGACGATGCGATATTCTCGGTTGCTGCGATCGTTTGGACGGAAGATATTCACTCCCAAATGTCCTTCAAACGCGGCAGCAGCGACTAATATATCGCTCAAAAGTCGCTCAAATTCATCCTCACAACCAGGCTTGACTTGTTCCAGAATCTCGACAGTTACTGGAGAATCGTCAGATTGATTCAACGGATTCATGCAAAAAACTTCCAACTAGATTAGCGGTAATCCTTCAGTACCAATTTCTAGACATACAACTTTTGCTGACTCAATTCCTGATGGCAATGGGTACGACATACCACCGTTGCTTACCACGTAAATATTAGTGCGATCGCGCCCTGTACGACCGAATGCTAAGGCTGTAGTTCCTGCCATTCCTTGTTCTGCTTGGGCGATCGTGGTTATTTTACCATCTGGTGTAATCTTGACCACACTGTTATAAATGTGTGTAGTGCCGTATAGATTACCGTTGCGATCGAAGGCAAAGTCGTCAATGTTTACGCGATCGATAAAAATTGTTGGTTCGCCCGGTTGAGCATCTTCGAGAATCGGAATCCGAACAATATGCTGCTTTTGGGTATTCGATACATAAAGCACATTGTTAAAGATTTTGAGTCCATTAGCTCCGGGAATTTCTTGCTCTGCGGAGGTTCGCGCCAACAAAGGATGTTCGAGCCAAATGCGAGTGCTGACTTGGGCTACATCTAATTCCCAAATCGCACCTCGATAGGAATCAGCGATCGCATACCGACTACCATTCAGATGCGTGATTCCATTCAGGAAGATTGCATCTGGCATTGTTAGTAAAGTTTCTACTGAACCTTGAGATGAAACTTTAAAGATGGTGGAAATTCCATCTTGATTCCAACCTGTCAGCAATAGTTCTGTTTCTGACAGAAAAGCTAGACCTGTTGCCTTTCCCGATATCGTGGCATGAGTTACGGGGATTCGATCTTGCCCGATGCGAACGATCTTTCCTTCAAAATGGTTGGTGATAAATAACGTATTGTCAGAGTCGATCGCGATACTTTCTAGAAATGTATTGGCAGGAAATTCAGCGATTTGTTGGCTTGGCATCAACTCAATGGGAGTGCTTTCAAAGATAGGCGGTAATCCAATTGGTGTAGACATTGCGATCGTTCCTTTTTCGAGTATAGTCAGACAATCCACAAGTTGGTCAGACACTGAAAAGAATGGACAGTGCGACGAGACTTCGATATTATTTGCGCGAAGGGCACTCACCCAACGCTGAATCGAGAGTAGCACAGTCACATCTATAGTTACCAAATGGATACTAATGGAAATGTTTTACCTATGAAATTTGGATGTCCAGTTGAGCTGACGATTGAACGCATTAGTGGAAAGTGGAAAAGTGTGATTATGTGGTGGCTAAGGCAGCACAGGAAAAGCTTTGGAGAACTGAAACATCTTATTCCTGGAATCTCCGCCAAAATTTTGACGCAGCAATTGCGGGAGTTGGAAAAAGATGGTTTGATTGATCGAGAAGCCTATCGTGAGATGCCTCGACGAGTAGAATACTCCATCACGCCTTTAGGCGAAACGCTCAGCCCGATCATCGAGTTAATGTGCGAATGGGGAAAAAATCAACTGCCTGAATTTAAGTTTGGTTTACGGGATTTGACAGGCTTGCGCGTTCTTATTGTTAGTCCAGAAATGGGAGGTTTTTTGCGATCGGAACTGGAATCTCACGGGGTGCAAGTAGCGATCGCTACCTCCACAATCGAGGCGCTACAGACTTTCGATCTAACACAACCTCAAGCCTTGGTCATTGACACAGATATGCCAGACGACCAAGTATACACGCTCGTTCATCAAATCAAAGAGCTGGAGTCAGCGCAAGGCAAGCAAATTTCCACGATCGCACTGATCGCTGTTGCAAGTTCTGGCGATCGTCGGCAAGCTCTTCGCTCTGGTTTCCAGATTTGTCTGACTCAGCCTGTGGATATCGCAGAATTAGTTTGCTCTCTAGCTAGTTTAACTGGGTCGCTAGTAGATAACTAAAGCAGCCCAATATTCCCAATCAACTGCCGTAGACAACACAGATATGGTAATAGCGCAATACGGTTCAGTTAATATTTTTTTGTCATTGCGAGCGAATAGCGTTAGCGTAAGCGATCCGTTCCCCGTAGGGGTTCCCGAAGGGTAGGAAAGCAATCGCAGTATCTGTTTTTCACCAAAAAACGGGGTCTGAAGCCCCGTCGTTCTACGACGGCTTTTTCTTCTCTTTCAATGTCCTAATTAATTCTCTAAGTACATCGGTCTTGGTTCTACCCACGTCCTTGCAGTATTGCTCAAGAATCTCAAACTCAAATCCCTCGATCCGAAAATCTAAACGTTTCTTCATGATTTATCCGGCTTTTTGCTGTACTATATTATAGGAGGATGAGTCATGTTTGGTTGCCAACAAAATCTAATTCGAGCTGGTTCAGATACAGTATCTGAACCAGCTCTCAAGTAGATGACACTTCACAATGTTTCTGGATCGAGTTCTTGGGTTTTACCTGCGCGATACTCATTGAAGGCTACTGTTACAGATATTCTTCACTAATCCCAGCATCCTTGAGAAGAATTCTTAAGATTCCAGTAGGTAAGTCTCGATTGCTATGCACAGGAATAGAGAGGATAACTGCAACATCCTCTTTTGCGTAGATATGATGGCTACCAGTGATTCTTTTTAGCTCCCAACCAGATCGCTCAACAATTTTGCAGAGTGCTTTGCCAGAAACAGATTTCATAGAGATAACTCAATTAACTGTTTATCGGGCGCAAGTTCATTTTGCTGACTGGCGACTTCAAGCCAACCCTGAACAGCATCTTCCAGCATCTCTAATAACTGTTCATAACTCTCTCCCCATGTGTGACAACCTGGAAGTGCTGGAACTGAGCCGCACCATACACCATCTTCTTGCCAGATAATCGCCTTAATCTTCATGAGCAATCTTTAATAGCTATTTGCTAAGAATTTTAGCGCATTGCTTCAAAACTTGTGAAGAGCGCGATCACCCCACTGGTAATTTTGAAGTATTGGGTATTGCGATCGAGCGTTGAAACTACAACTCATCAATCGTCACTAACCCCCCCTCAGTGAACTGAATCACAAGTTCTTGCTCCTCCAACAAAGCAGTTCCAATCAGAGGTCTTCGCCCTGTAGCGAATATACGAACTTCTCGTTCTTCCCCGTCCCAAAGGATGATTGCTTCGTGAACTGCTACTAGGACTTCACTGTTATCTGCTAAGTTTACAGGCAGATCGTACAGGAACGGCAACCCCAGCAAGGTAACTGCCTCCGGTGGCAAACATAGGTAGTCAGTGAAGCCCGTGTCTATGACAAACTCGATCGGGAAAGTCGAGCCGCTTGGGAGGATAAATGTCAACGCGACGATCGCGTGCCTATCCGTCACAATACCAGAAATCACTTGCTGACACGCTCCATTACACCACCCAACGAGGCAGCCACATTGTAACCAATACGAATGCCAAAAAGTCGAGCATACGGATGCTTTGCCCTCAGACTATGCGCGGCTTTTAGCCCAGTTTCATCAACTTCGTAGTCACCTGTTTCTATGTCAATGATGACCATCTTGCCAATATTTTCTTCTAACTCTATTTTTTTGCGGATGGTGCTCTCATACAAATGTTTCGCACGACGCGCGACTTCTTCACGACTCAAAAGGATTGTTTGCATACATTTTTCCTTTTTTGTAATTCTTGATGCTGTTATGGATATGATAGCTCACTTACACGGCTACATAACGCTGACTGAGTAGGCACGAATTGCTCCATCTACTGTCGCAATAGTCATACCATTCTCTAAAGCTTGACAGATCAGCATTCTGTCAAATGGATCGCGATGTAATGGTGGCAGTTTAGCCAGTTGAGCTACACTACTTTCATCAAGAGCAAGACTGACTATTTGATGAAGATCGCGCTGTTTGGGTAAATATGTTTCGGGATGCTCCGGCAGAGGTAACTTACCCAACTGGTACTTGACAATTGCTTCCCAGACTGAAACTGCACTCAAATAGACCTCATTATCTGGATCGCGAATTGCATCTCGAACATCTGTTGATAACTGCGTGTCACCACTGATGAACCATAAAAATATGTGCGTATCTAGCAGAATCTTCATTTACCTTCAAATGCACTGAGGATATCTTCCGGCAAAGGAGCGTCGAAATCATCTGCAACGGTAAACTCGCCTGCACACAAACCAAATGGTCGCAATTGTTTGGTGCTAGAAATAGGTCTGAGTTCGGCGATCGGCTTATCTGCTTGCAGGATCACAAAAGTTGCACCTGCTTCCACTTGACGCAGATACTTTGAAGGATCGCGCTGAATTTCGTCAACTGTCACGTTCAACATAAAAATGCCTCTAGTGCGTATTTATTTTACCACGACTCTAAAAACTCTTCAACGGTCAATTCAATATCACCTGCAATCTGTCGCAGCAATCTCGGAGAAATATCGCGACCTTTATGAAATGGAACAGTGGTTCCTCGACCATCTTCATGACGAAACTGTTTGTGCGATCCCTTCTGACGAACCTCCACAAACCCAAGATTTTCTAAGATGCGAACAATCTCTTGGGGCTTCAAAACAGGAATATTGCTCATAACCTACGCAACTACAATTTGTTGAGTACCAACAAACTCTGTATTGAACGTTAGATTCTCATCTTCCAACAACATCTCGATCACTTCATGCAGGTTCGCTTGTAATTCGTCTAAAGTTTCTCCTTGAGAATGCGCTCCTGGGAAACCGGGAACATAGCCTACATACAAAGCAGTTTCATGGTCTTTCTCAACAACCGCAGTGAACGTTCTCATAAAGTTAAATTCAAACAGCTTGATTTTTAAGCAAAACCGAACAGCTCTAAGTATAGCAGATATGTCTCACAAAAAACAACAATTAAGACTATAAATTCAGAGAGCGATTTCAATAAGCAATTCAATACTCACAGACTGGCAAGCTGTGGATTTTTTTTCCTAAGATTTTGTAATTGTAATCCATCAAGCTTGATTGGAGCATTCTATTCAAACCAATTGTAAAGCTTGGATGCAAGAGACTCCAACCGCAACGGTTTGGAATTAAAACCCGATCGCATACCTTGACGCACATCATCAATAGTTATTCCCTGCTCGATCAAGAAAGGAATAATATCAATTAAGTTGTTCTCAATATCTTGCGGCTGAAAACTGTACTCTGGATCTGCTTTTAGAGTATACCTACGGCGACGTTTCAAATGATGCTGGTGCATCGCCCAACGGTAGTGATCGTTGTATGCCTCATCATTATCAACAATCACGTCATTGCGATCGATGATATTGGCATTTCCCCAATACACTTTTTCTGCAACAACAAATACGAGATCGCAATAGAGACGACAGAAATTTGGAAAGGAATCGCCACTCACCCAAAAGTTGATATCTCCAACATTAGGTTTCATCTGCGTAATGTGACAATACGTATGCAGAAATTGCTTGTTCCAAATGTATGGATCTTGATTACCGCCAATACGATCGTGATAAACGACAGTAGCATCAAGCGCTGCTACAGCACGAGACGGATGGTAGATGAGATAACCATTCATGCTAAAAACCTAACGAAAATGCAACCCAACGTTCACGCTCACCGGACGCGAATAACCTTTGCATCTCAATCAACTATATTGAGGCGTTCCGGTGCAGCGTGGTTGTTAAACGTCACAGGCGAACAAACTAACGCCAATATCCGATCGATAACGCATCTTGTTCACTTGCAGATAAGGTTTTCAACTTCTGAAGACAGAACTCTTCGTAGAACAATAAGGCTAGAAACTAAAAGAGCGATCGTACCGAATTGAAGGGCGATCGCTCTACTGGTAATTTTTTTGTTAGACAGTCAACTACTAACGCCTTTTTCATTCAAAGATTCAAGTCGTGACAGCCATTTGTTGAAGTGAGAGCATTTGCTCCGAATTACTGGCAATCCAATTTTTTCAGCTAACTGTGACCCAAAAGTAGACTTCGCTTTTCCGTAATCAGGAAACTGCGCCATGATACGCTTGCTAGGTGCTGTTTGCGGCCCATCGTTGATTAACTCAGGTGTCTGATATTGACTAGCGATAGCTTGGAGAGCTTCAATCTCTTTTGTCCGTCCAGCATCAAGGTACTCAAAACACGTTGGGTCAGAAAACAGGTATGCTTCATATTCATGTAACTGAATATAAGGAATGAATCTACGATCACCAATATCCTCCGCAAAGTGTTCCTCTAAAAATTCAACTCGCCGTATCGGATCTTGACGCATACGCTCAGATTCAGCTAATCCCGGAAAATCAGGGTGAATAGCATACAAATCAATCATGGTAGTAAAAAATACATCGGAATTGCTATCTTCCTTGAGCGATCGCAGGATATCGTTTTTCATCGGTGCATAATTGCGTCCACCACCGCGGTGCACTTTCCCATTTTTCCTAGCATGAGCAATTAGCCTAGGACGATTCATAAACACCTTATGTAGAGCTAAGTGCGGTTTTATCAAAGTGTCAGCGAATGTCTGCTCGGTTTGTCCTTCGGCAAATAGGTAGAGACGCACCATTAATGTGGTCCTCCCCCAATGATATTTTTCTCCCAAATTTCTCCCAGACTATACTCGTCAAGCCAAGCATCTAATTTTGTGGGATTTAGCCTCTTAAATTGCGATTCCTTGCCCTCTCGATTCACCGCAATTACATCGTCAGGATCGAAATTATCCAAGAAAGAACTAGATTGAGTGCTAATGAGAATTTGCGTATGGAGTGCAGCCTTACTAAACAAATCTGCCACAACATTTAGAGCGTAGGGGTGCAGCCCTAATTCCGGCTCATCAACGACAATGAGTTCTGGCAGTTCATCTTCTGGCTGTAAGAGCAGCGTGGCAAGACATATGGCACGCAAAGTACCATCTGAAAATTGATGCGGCCCAAATACCCGATCGGACCCCTTTTCTCGCCAGTTGAGAATGACGCGATTAGATGCGTCTGGCTCAAGAACAAAGTCATCGAAGAACGGTGCAATAAGACGGATGGTTCCGATAATGCGTTGATAAGCTGCACCCTCATTTTCTTCACGGAACCTCAGAAGTAATGCAGCTAAATTTCCAGCATCGGGCATTAGCCATCGGCTGTCACCAACGTAACAGGATTGTCGGACTCCCGCCGTAGAAGATGTGTCATGAAAATGGTATACACGGCAACGATTCAGCAAATATTCCAGCATTTTAGCCGTTTGCTTACCTTCCTTTGCTGCTTCTTTGATTCTGGTTTCCTGATGTCCTGCACCTAATTCGTCAGTCCTTGGGGATGTCCTGCCTGTTTGTAGAAAGCTCAAAGTCTCTTCGGCAAAAATAAGGGTATCACCAGCCGCATGAAACAGCCGAAAATGATAGGAGTCCACCCCATTTTCGACTTCAAATTCTAGTTTTGCTTCTATTTGGGGCGTTGTCTTAGGTCCAAAATATAGGAGGGATTGAGCTCGACCAGATACACCAATAAACTGTTGGAAGCGTCCAGCCATCATCTCGTTTAGCATCTTGAAAAACGAGATGAGATTGCTCTTTCCTGCTCCATTTGCTCCAATCAGGATATTTAGGGGATGTAGCTGAATATCTATTGCCTTAATAGACTTAAATCCATTGAGGGTTAATCTTTGTAGCCTATTCAAAAGTCAGTCTCCTAAGTCTGCGATGGTGTGTTTGCTTTTTTGCATAATGTCTAACTATTAATTATACCGCTGTTACGGTCTAACACTCCGATCGCGCTCCTTGACCCCATACCCACTTTGTTTCTCAAACCCAACTCCAGATTACTTGAAAACCAAAGTTTGCCGGATTTGTCTATCAACAAAAACAGAAAACCCCCAAACTCTCTGAAAAATAGGGTTTGGGGGTTTTATTCCTAAATCTCGTTCAAATCACAACTTACTAAGTTCGATCGCCGGAGCACGCAAAGACACCGTTTTATCCGCAGCAGCCTTAGCCACCAACGAAGGCACAGAATCGCGCAATCTTGCCGTCAACTGAACCGTCGTCGCATCATAAACCTGAGTCAACATCTTCGGATACAAACCAATGCCAATAATCGGCACTAACAGCGCAGCAATGATAAACACTTCACGCGGTTCTGCATCCACCAATTCTTCATGTTCCGCCAATTCCTTGTTTTCCGGGCCGTAGAAGATTTCCCGCAGCATTGAAAGCAGATAAATCGGAGTCAAAATCACCCCGACAGCAGCTAAACATACCACGCAAACCTTAAATACTGGATTGTAAGCATCGCTGGTTGCAAAACCGACAAACACCATCAATTCTGCTACAAAACCGCTCATTCCGGGCAATGCCAAAGAAGCCATAGAACAAGCAGTCCACATGGCGAAAACCTTACGCATTTTCTGCCCAACACCGCCCATTTCGTCGAGCATGAGGGTGTGAGTGCGATCGTAAGTGCAACCAACCATAAAGAACAAACTCGCCCCAATTAAACCGTGGGAAACCATTTGCAGCATTGCACCGCTAATTCCCAAATCGGTAAACGAAGCTATCCCGATTAACACAAAGCCCATGTGGGAAATCGAAGAATAAGCAATTTTCCGCTTCAAGTTTCGCTGCGCAAAAGAAGTTAAAGCAGCGTAAACAATGTTTACCACACCCAAAATTACCAAAATCGGTGCGAAGACAGCGTGAGCATCCGGGAGCATTCCTGCATTCATCCGCAACAAAGCGTAGCCACCCATTTTTAGCAGAATTCCTGCTAGCAACATATGGGCTGGTGCGGTGGCTTCGCCGTGAGCGTCGGGGAGCCAAGTGTGTAGGGGGAAAATCGGCAGTTTGACACCGTAAGCTATTAGGAAACCTGCGTATAGTAGCAATTCGATATTGGGGGCGAAGTCTTTAAGTGCGATCGCCCGCATATCAAAAGTCACCGTATCGCCATAAAACGCCATCGTCAGCGCACCAACCAAAATAAACAGCGAACCGCCCGCCGTGTACAGAATAAACTTAGTTGCTGCGTAGAGCCGTTTTTTGCCACCCCAGATGGACAAAATCAGGTAAATCGGCACTAATTCTAATTCCCAAACCAGGAAAAATAGCAACATATCCTGCACGGCAAAAACGGCTATTTGCCCGCCGTACATTGTCAGCATCAAAAAGTAAAATAGCTTCGGTTTAAACGTAACTGGCCAAGCTGCTAAAGTAGCTAAAGTAGTAATAAAACCAGTCAGCAAAATCAGCGGCATCGATAAACCATCAGCACCCACAGACCAATTCAAATCCAGTTGCTGTACCCAAGTATAACTTTCTACCAGTTGCAGTCCCGGATTGCTGAAGTCGTACTGAGTGTAAAAAGCGTAAACAAGCAGAGCAAAATCAATCAAACCGACAATCAAAGCATACCACCGCACCGTCTTGCCATCCTTATCGGGAATTAAAGGAATCAGCAAAGCCGCAGCAATAGGAAACAGGATTGTTGTTGTTAACCAGGGAAAGTTAGCTGTATCCATTGCGTTTTAAAATTATCCATCAATTATTAGGTTTAAACATATTTTGGCAATTTTGCTCTAAATTTTATACTTTCTTTATACTAAACGTAATTTTTGCAATAATTGCTACGAATGATGCGATCGCATAATTCGAGTTTAATCAAAGATTTATTTCTATTTGCTAATGGTCAATTATGAGTTATTGAGCTACTACCCGTTCCCCCCTTATTAAGGGGAACGGGCGTGTTTTCTCTCAAAAGAATTGCCTTAAATTGTAGGTTGGGCCCGTGTCACGAAACCCAACATTTTTCTTAGATTTGTTGGGTTTCGCTACGCTTAACCCAACCTACAGAAGAGTTTGAGAACACGCTCTAGAAAGTAGGGTGCGTCGCTGGCAAATTTTTGGGTAATCTATCATAATCTTATGGCGACGCACCCTACAGAAACTTACAAGGGAGGAGACAGCATTGCCCATAGGTGTCAACTTAAGCCTGAAAGCCTTGGTATCTCTCGTTCATAGCTAAGTCTAGATCCCCCTAAATCCCCCTTAAGAAGGGGGACTTTGATCGGACTCTTATCCCCCCCTTCTTAAGGGGGGCTAGGGGGGATCTAGATTTAATAGTCTTGCCAGCAGTCTGTGACTGGGTTAGAAGTTAAGTTGACACCAATGAGCATTGCCGTTTCCCTACGGATTTAACTAACTCCCGAAACGATCGCAAAACCCAGAACTGCAACAAACACAATCAGGGCATAAAATTGAGCGCGACCGTTTTCAATGTATTTCAATCCTTCGCCTGTTACCAGGGCGAGAAAACCAGTCAAATTGACCACACCATCGACGACTCGCAAATCCACTTCCATGACTTGCCGCGCTAAACGGCGACTGCCTTTGACAAACAGAAATTCGTTGATGTCGTCTAGATACCACTTGTTGAGGGAGAATTCGTAAAGCGGTTTGATTTTTTGGGCGATCGCATTTGCATCAATTTTCCGGCTCAAATACATCAGAGAAGCCAAAGTAATGCCCAACAAAGCAATACCTACAGAACTTCCGCCCATGATTAGAAATTCCGTCAAATCGAACTCGGCGGCGTGTTCCAATACTTCTTCGAGAGACTCACCAGGAGCATGGATAAACTGCTCAAAATAATTAGCAAATGGCGTACCGACAAAACCAATTAACACAGAAGGTATTGCCAACACCACTAAAGGCAGAGCCATTGTTAACGGAGATTCATGAGGGAAATGGTCGTGTTCATCGTGACTTTCCCCAGTTGTGGCCAATTCCTTAACATTCATCGCCCCAGGACCGAAAACCAAACCTGGTTGCAGAAGTTGCTGTTTGATGGCGTTGTCATTACCCCGGAATTCGCCCTCAAAGGTGCTGAAATACATCCGGAACATATAAAACGCGGTCATCCCAGCCGTTACCCAGCTCACAGCCCACAGAGCGGGATTTGCTTGGAAAGCTTGGGCGAGGATTTCGTCTTTTGACCAAAAACCGGCAAACGGCGGAATGCCACAGATTGCCAAATTTCCGATTAAGAAGCAAGTTGCCGTAATCGGCATATATTTCCGCAACCCGCCCATCAGTCGCATATCTTGAGCGAGGGCGGGGTTGTGCCCGACGACATCTTCCATGCCGTGAATCACTGAACCAGAACACAGGAACAGCATGGCTTTGAAGTAAGCGTGGGTCATCAAGTGGAACAGTCCGGCACTGTAAGCGCCGACTCCCATTGCCATTACCATGTAGCCCAATTGGGAGATGGTAGAGTAGGCTAGGCCTTTTTTGATGTCATTTTGGGTAATGGCGATCGAAGCGCCCATAAATGCTGTAAAACAGCCCGTACAGGCGATTAAATTCATGACTGCTGGCAACCCTTCAAATACTGGGTACATCCGAGCAATCAGGAAGACACCGGCGGCTACCATTGTCGCGGCGTGGATCAGAGCTGAAATTGGTGTCGGGCCTTCCATGGCGTCTGGTAGCCAGACGTGGAGGGGGAATTGAGCGGATTTGGCCGCTGGTCCCAAAAATATCAGGACTCCGAAGATGGTGGCCAAAGTGGCGCTCAGGGCACCGGATTCGACTAAGGAGTGCAGGCGCTCCCCCATCACGTCAAATTCAAAGCTGCCGGTGGCCCAGTAAATGCCGAGGATGCCCAGCAGCAGGCCGAAGTCGCCGACGCGGTTGGTGACGAAGGCTTTTTGGCAGGCGTCAGCAGCGGGTTTGCGATCGTACCAAAATCCCACTAGCAGGTAGGAACACATACCTACGAGTTCCCAGAAGATATAAATCTGAACGATGTTGGGGCTGACTACTAGACCTAGCATCGAGGCGCTGAAGATGCTGAGATAGGCGTAAAAACGCACGTACCCGTCATCGTGAGCCATGTAGCCATCGGTATAAATCATCACTAAAAAGGCGACCGTAGTGACGATCGCCAACATGACCGAAGTCAGGGGGTCGATGACGTAGCCCATATTCAGCGAGAAGTCCCCAGCAGAAGCCCACTGAATAGTGCGGGTGTAGGGTGCGTGACCCTGTAGTTGACTCCACAACAATGCAAAAGAGAGTACCATTGACCCTCCGAGCGTGGAGACGATTAGTATCGCATTCCCTTGCCGGAGTTTGTTGGTGGCTTGGTTAAAGGTGATTAAGCCTAGACCTACTAGCATTGCGCCTGCCAGTGGCAGGACTGGAATCAGCCAAGCGTATTGATAAAGCAGTTCCATGACTGATGAAGTTTAAAGTTTCTACTAGATTGACAAAACTGTAAACAATTGTCACACAAGCCTGCATGAATGGGTAGAAAGACTCTCTACAATTCTTAAGATCAGATAAGACGGCGGTTGAAACCGCCCGGTCTTATTTAAATCTATTTCAAAACATAGATAGACAAATCTCGCAGTCCTGTGTCTCCAAGACTGCGATATTTATTTTGGATCGGATGCCGATCGGTTTAGCTGTGTATGTACTTATTGTCAATCGTTGTCCACTTAATTAGTAATTAGAGGCATAGCGATCGACAAATGGGGAATTCCTTCTGCCTTCTACATACCAGCCGAATATTTGCTACACAAGAGCCGAATGCCTTTGAACCGTTGAATTGTTACCTGTTGACTGCTTCCTGGGGTTGCAGCCGTTGAGTTGGGGCATATACCCCAGAGGTCGCCAGCATCCAGGAGTCGAGAGTCCGGCGCAGTTCCTCCCGTCCTTGGTAATGTTCAAATCTAAATCGAACTTTGTCCCCTTCAAACAAAATCAGCGTCGGGAGACTTGTCAGGCGATAAGTGTTGGCTAATTTCAAACTTTCATCGGCATTCACCCCTAGGAGCTTGACTTTTCCTGCCCACTGTCTCTCAAATGTTGTGAGCGTAGGGTCGATCGCGCGGCACAGACCGCACCAGGGCGCCCAAAAATGAACTAACACGGGGGTAGATGCTTGAAAAACCTCTTGTGCAAAAGTGCGTTCGCTAACGGACAACACCATGATCCCTCAAAAATTAATAAATTTTTTCTATCCTAGGGATCATGCTACCAGTATATGTTCCCAGTCGCACGCATCAAAAAAGGATGAATTTTCCACAGCAGGGTAGTAAAAATGACTACACCTACATAGGAAGGGCGCAAAAACTCAAGCAAATCAAGGCTTTGACGTTTTTGGAGGATAGCCAAAAATGGCAAAATTGATGTCCGAGATTTGATGGTTTCAAAGGATTCGCCAAAACGGGCCTGAAGTCGCCTGTCACCGTGCCACACTCCGAACAGGTGGTGAAGTACCAAACCAATGGAAGTCAGGAGGGTAAAGCTAGTGCCAATCCAGAGGGTATGGGCTATGCACCAAATCACCTGTCCCACCATTTGCGGGTGGCGGGTGATGCGGATGATGCCGGTTTCGTAGAGGTGAACTTGGGGTTTTTGGATGGCGGCAATTTCGAGGAGATTGAAAGTTGCTGGGTATAGAAACAGGAAAGAAATTGCCGAAAGTATCCAAACTAGAGGTTTGATAGCGGGGATGCCTTGTAGCTGCCAAAGCTGTATACCGTCGTAGCGGTGGTTGAAAAAGTAGACAATCAGAATGACTGCTAGGGGCAAACTGACTAGGGCAAATAAAACGCGGTAAAGTCTTGCCCCTATGAGCTTTTCAGCTTTGGGGCGGAGGGCTGCTAAACCGCTGTGGGCGGAGGCAAAACCGAGTAAAAGTCCGAGAATAATTAAGTGGGAGTTGAGCGCCAAGTCGATCGTCATCAGAAAAATGGGTAGAAACCCCGTCCTTTTAGGACGGCTTTACTTGAAGTTTTGTTAAAACCTGCTATTTCACACGGGACTTGCTAGAGTGTGAAAGTAACGCGCTCAAGGTGAGCATGACACTAAAAGCCTTCAGCTATCGATTCTACCCAACGCCAGAACAAGAAAGTTTGTTGCGACGCACACTGGGCTGTACCCGTTTGGTCTATAACCGTGCTTTAGTCGCAAGGACCCAAGGATGGTATGAAGATCAAAAGAGAATCGGCTATGCTGAAACTTCTAGTATGTTAACCGAAGGTCAGAAAACGGAAGAACTGGATTTTCTTAATGAAGTTAGCTGCGTGCCATTGCAGCAATGTTTGCGACACCTGCAAACAGCTTATACTAACTTCTTTGATGGGCGAGCGAAATACCCCAATTTTAAGAAAAAGCGGAATGGCGGTAGCGCAGAGTTTACCAAATCTGCTTTTAAGTTTAAAAACGGACAAGTCTACTTAGCAAAGTGCGCGCAAGCACTGCCTATTCGCTGGAGTCGAACACTGCCGAGCGGTGCGACACCATCAACCTTAAGTGTGAAGCTTGCACCGTCTGGTAGGTGGTCAGTCTCTCTCTTGGTAGATGTTGAGATTAAGACGTTACCCTCCTGCGACAATCAAGTTGGCATTGACTTAGGAATTGCGAGTTTACTCACTCTGGACACTGGTGAAAAAATTACCAATCCCAAAGGATTTAAGGCAAAGTATCGAAAACTCAGGAGAGCGCAGAAATCTTTAAGCCGAAAGCAAAAAGGGTCTAACAACCGCCACAAAGCACGACTCAAAGTAGCGAGAGTGCATCAAGAAATTACTGATGCAAGAAAAGATAACCTTCACAAACTAACCACTCAACTGGTGCGCGAAAACCAAACAATTGCCATTGAGGACTTAGCTGTGAAAAACATGGTTAAAAATCGGAAACTCGCCCTAGCTATCAGTGATGCAAGTTGGGGTGAATTGGTCAGACAACTTGAATACAAGTGCAAGTGGTACGGCCGTACTTTAATCAAGATTGACCGATGGTTTCCGAGTTCAAAACGATGTGGCAATTGTGGCCACATCGTTGAAAAGATGCCGTTGAATATCCGGGAATGGGATTGTCCTAATTGCGGGACGCACCATGACCGAGACATCAATGCAGCAAAGAACATTTTGGCGGCAGGGCTTGCCGTTGCAGTCTGTGGAGCGACCGTAAGACCCGAACAGAGTAAATCTGTGAAGGCTGGTGCGAAACCCCGTCAGGGACAGAAGCAGAAACCTAAATCGTAAGGTTTGGGAATCCCCATGCGTTCACGCCGGGGAGGATGTCAATGTAAATATTAAGAAAAGTTATTGATTCGTGGCCAATTTGTGTCACAAAGTATCTATGGGAGCATTCAGTGGTCAGTTGACGGTTGACGGTTGACAGTTGACTGTTCGCTGTTCGCTGTTCGCTGTTTGCTGTTTGCTGTTTGCTGTTGACTGTTCGCTGTTGACTGTTCGCTGTTGACTGTTCGCTGTTTGCTGATGGCAGTCAACCGTCAACCGTCAACCGTCAACTGACAACCGTCAACTGACAACTGACAACCGTCAACTGACCACTGACAATTAGATATATGTCTGACCTTCCTTTCACTTTAGACCAGTTACGTATTCTCAAGGCTATCGCTTCTGAAGGTAGCTTCAAACGCGCCGCTGACAGCCTGTATGTATCCCAGCCAGCAGTTAGCTTGCAGGTGCAAAACTTAGAGAGACAGTTGGACGTGCCGCTGTTCGATAGAGGGGGGCGTAGGGCTCAACTCACGGAAGCGGGACACCTGCTGCTGAGTTACGGCGAGAAAATTTTATCGCTTTGTCAAGAAACTTGTCGAGCTCTGGAAGACTTGCAAAATCTTCAAGGTGGCACCTTGATTGTGGGGGCATCTCAAACTACTGGGACTTATTTGCTACCTCGGATGATCGGGATGTTTCGGCAAAAATACCCGGATGTGGCGGTACAACTTCACGTTCACTCGACTCGTCGTACTGCTTGGAGTGTGGCTAACGGACAAATCGATTTGGCGATTGTGGGCGGAGAAATTCCTACGGAACTTCTGGAAGCCTTGGATGTTGTTCCTTATGCTGAGGACGAACTGGCTCTGATTCTCCCTCCGTCTCACCCGATGGTAAAACAAGAAACAATCCAAAAGGAAGACCTTTACAAATTGCAGTTTATTTCCCTGGATTCCCAGTCTACTATCCGTAAAGTCATCGATCAGGTGTTGTCTCGCAGCGGCATTGATACTCGCCGCCTGAAAATTGAGATGGAACTCAATTCCATCGAGGCGATTAAAAATGCCGTGCAGTCGGGGTTGGGTGCTGCATTTGTGTCGGTTTCGGCGATCGAAAAAGAGTTGCTGATGGGTGTTTTGCACAAATCTCAAATGGAGGAAGTGGTGGTGACTAGGGTTTTGTCGCTGATTTGCAACCCGAACCGCTATCGTTCTAAAGCTGCCGAGGCTTTCAGTAATGAAATTTTGCCTTCCTTTGCTACTTATTCTGGTATCAAGGAGATAAAAGAATCTCCCGGCTTTGAGTTCGATCCTAGAGAGATTCTATCTCCCAACTCGGCGGGTAGTTAATCTGTGGACTGGGGCGCGATGGGTGGCGGGTAGCCATCTCAAGTGTTTGTTGATTTGGGAGGGACACAGGGGTACAAAGGGAGAGGGGGATTGAATTTTACTTTTTTTCCCCAAGGATTTAAGTATACAATTTAAAGGCGCGACTGTTGATTAGACTTCTTTAAAAAAGTAAGTCTTGAACAGGCTTTCTGGTCTGTTGCACAATAAATATGGTCGATGTCTATTAGATTGTTGTGTCTATCCCGGTCTGATTTGGTAGTGAGAATGCTTCTCCTCACCATGAGGTTGAATAGCTAAGGGTCGATTCTTCAATTCTTTTGTCTCAAATCTAAAATTGATAATGGAAGTTTACTGCACGCGCCCAGGATGTCCGCGCCCTCAAAACTATTTTCCCGATCTCGATGACAGTTCGCTGCTGAAAACTGTGCAGCAAAGGTATTGCAAAACCTGTGGAATGCCCCTGATTCTGAGCGGCCGCTATTTGCCGGTCAGGCTTTTGGGTCAAGGGGGTTTTGGGGCTGCCTTTCTGGCTCGCGATCGCTATACTCCGGCGATGCGTCAGTGCGTTGCTAAACTGTTGCAACCGTCGGTGAGTCTGACTCCGGCACAACTAACAATCGCTCAGAATCTGTTTGAACGGGAAGCGGCGGTTTTGGAAGAACTGGGCAACGAACACCCGCAAATTCCGAGTCTGCTGGCTTTTTTTGAGTTGACTGTTCCCAGTTTGCAGGCGGGGAAAACCGATCAGTTTTTCTATCTGGTTCAAGAATTTATTGATGGTGAAAATTTGGAGCAGGAACTGGCTGTAAAAGGCAAGTTTTCGGAATCGGAAACGGTGGAAGTATTGCGGGGAATTTTGAAGGTTCTCGATTTTGTTCACTCTCGCGGTTCGATTCACCGGGATATTAAACCTGCTAATATTATGCGGGGGAAAAATGGTCGGCTTTATCTATTAGATTTTGGGGCGGTTAAACAGGTAACTCAAAGTGCTGGAAGTGCTAAAGCTTCTACTGGGATTTATTCTTTGGGTTATGCTCCCCCAGAACAAATGAATGGCCAAGAGGTTTATCCGGCTACGGATTTGTATGCTTTGGGTGTGACTTGTATTACTTTGCTGAGTGGTTTGCAGCCGACGGATCTGTTTGATAGTTACAGAAATGAGTGGAATTGGCGTTCGCGGGTGCAGATTAGCGAGCGTTTGGCTCAAGTTCTCGATCGTATGTTATTATCAGCTCCCAGCCAGCGTTTTCAATCTGTGGCCCTGGTGGAAGCTGCTCTCAAGTCTGGGCCTCAACCACCTTCTCAACAGTCTACAGTCGTCGTGGCACCGCCTCCGATAGGGACTCCGCAGCCCCCTGGGATCGCACCGCAGCCTCTGCCTCCTACGGTAATTCCTGGGACTCCTCCGGGAGGCTTGCAACCTTCGCCGAGAGGGTCTTTTTCGATCTGGGAGGTGTTGTCGGGGGCGGCGTTTACGGGTTTTGAGGGAGGGTTGCTGGCGATCGCCCTGACGAGTTTATTGCCGTCTCCAGGGCTCAGTATGGGATTGTTGGGGATGATTCTGGGGGGTTTGATTTATGGCCAGTATCGCCGAACGCTGGAAGTAACTGAGATGTTGACTATTGGCGCTGGTACTCTGGCTTTGTTGGTGTTTTTCCCGGCTTTGCGATCGGCGGCAACTGTGATTTATCCTGGTGCTACTATCATGGGCGTGTTGTTTGTGGGGTGGTTGGGGGCTTTAGGTGCGATCGCTGCAACTGCTATATTTCGTTTGATTTATAAGTTTCTTTCTCATCTTTTTTAACTTGGTTATTTGTTATTGGTTATTTGTTGTTTGTTATTAGTTATTAGTTATTTATGACTAACAAATAACTAATAACTAATTAGCTTGCGGGCTGTTATACCGTTTCCGGTTGCATCGGAATGATTTAACCACAGAGAACACAGAGAACACAGAGATATCAGAGAGAAATGAATAATTCCGATGAAGATAGGAATTGATATTAATTAGTCACATCAACTAATAATCAATCAAATCTAAACGGGAAAATTCCTCTACTTTTGTTTCGGTCAAACGTTGTTTTACTAGCTCTAATGCTTCTTGTTTTCGATTCAACCAAATTGATTTTAAGCCAGCATTTATAGCACCGCAATAATCTGCTTTGAAACTATCGCCGATATGCACAACATTTGCAGCAATGCAGTGGTGTTTTTGCAAAGCGGTAGTGAAAATTTTTGAGTCTGGTTTGGCCGCACCAACTTCGGTGGAAATGGTCACTGATGTGAAATATTCTGCTAAATTTAGTGCTTTTAATACGGCATAAAGTCGTGAATCAAAATTCGAGACTACGGCTAATTCTATTCCTTGTTGCTGCCACCTATTTAATGCGGGTAACACATCGGGATAGACAAACCAAGGTTCGGCGGTGGCAAAATGAGCGTACAGTTCGGCAAAGAAATGGGGAAAGTCTGAGAATTGATTGAAAACGCCTGCTATTTGAAAAGCGTTAGCGCAAACTGCTTGCCACCATTCAAATTCTAGTTGGGGAATTTTGGCTGATTCTATTCCGGGAAATGCCATCGGAGTTGAGTTGGCAAAACTTTGGAAAAATGCTGTATTTAACTCTTCGTTAGAAACAGTTATTCCCCAACTGCGGGAAAATTTTCCGTAGACTTCGCCGACGCTACCGCGCACGTCAAATAGTGTACCGGCGGCATCTAAAAAAATTACTTTTGTCATTTGTTATTTGTTATTTGTTATTGGTTGTTGGTTGTTGGTTGTTAGATACTTCGGCGGTTGAAACCGCTACTATACAAACAAAGTCCGCCTACGCGGACTAATGAATACAGTTAATTGTCAAAAATTAATAATTAGCAATTAACCATTAAGTTTTTAACAAATCTTGAATCGGTCTGCTAATCCAATTGAAACCAACTTTCACTTGATGGTCAAAGGTTGGCATTCGATAGAGATAGGCTAAGCGGCGAGCAATGTGGGCTAGTTGTCCGTCGAGTTGAATTCCTAAACCTGCCATGGTGGCGTTGTCTATTCCTAATGTCATCATTTCTCCTAGCGGCTGATACCGGAAAGGAAGTAAAGGCCGACCGGTGAGGGAAGCCCAGATGTTCCAGGCTGTGTAGTCAGCTTGCTGGAAGGCTACTTGGGCTGTGCTGGGAACTTTTTGGCCGCTGGCGTCGTGACATTCGGCTATATCTCCTAGGGCAAATATGTCTGGACGATCGACTATTTGCAATGTGGGGGTAGTGATTAGTTGACCGCGTTGGTTTTGTTTGAGAGGGAGCGATCGCACTGCTTGACTAACTTGAGTTCCTACTGTCCACAATACTATGTCTACTGGCAGAATATCTAATTGTCCTTTGTACATTAAGGAAATTGTGTCTGATCCGATCGAGTCTACGCTGGTTTCTAAGTCGGTCCAAACTTGTCGTTTTTCTAAGGCTTTTGTGGCTGCGTCTCGGTTGAACTCCGGCGATGTCCGCAAAATCATGTCGCTTTGTTCGACTAACCGCACGCGACCTTTTTCTCCGAGTCGATCGGCTAGTTTGCAAGCCAATTCTACTCCAGAATAACCGGCACCGACGATCGCCACCCGAATTTTGTCGGTATTTTTGGCTTCTAAAAATCGCAGTCTTTCTTCTAGTCGGTAAGCGTCCTTGAGTGTGCGAAATGAATAAGCATACTCAACTGCACCATTGACCATATCTAGAGGGGTTTCACCTCCTAAAGCTAACACGAGGCGATCACACGCAAATTCTGGGCCGTTGTGTAATTGGACTCGTTTTGTTTCTAAGTCGATGCCACAGACAGTGCCTTGACAAAAGCGCACCCCTGTGTTTTCTAATAGTTCGGTAAAGGGTGGGGCAATTTCCCAACTTTGTAGTTCGTTGGTTAGGAGTTCGTACAGCAGGGGCACGAACAGGAATCGATCGCGGCGATCGACTAGGACTATTTCGGGTTTTTCGGCTTTGGGGAAGGGTAACTGACTTAAACGCAGGGCCGTGTAGAGTCCGCCGAAGCCTCCGCCAAGAATGCAAATCCGGGGTTGTTGTTGAGTCATGGTGTTTTGAGGGGCGATCGATTCTGGGCAACTTATTTATTGTAACGAGATGGGGAGTGGGAGAGGGGGGGAGTGAAAAAGAGGGGGAGTGGAAGAGAGGAGATAATTTTGATTATTGCTGCTTCCCCCTCCCGATAGAGGTAATTAAACCCAATACAAGTTACGAATTTTCACAGAAGCAAAAAATCAGGAAGACTGAGGCTAAAGTTAGGTCGATCGCTGTTTTTGCCTCGATCCCCACCCCTGTCTTCCCGCTGCTACCAGTCTCAGACGATCGATCCCGTGCCAAAACCTCTGTTTATCCCAAACCCTAGCCTCCACTGTATTTCCGACTCTATACATTTCCCTATTAGCGGCTATCAAATTTTCTGAATGTTTAAACAACAAATTATATACTATATTAATCAATAAGGAATTCTTGTTTTAATCAAATTCACTTTTTATGGGCCATCTACTTTAATATTTCAACCCGCACTCACCAGCGTAAAAAAATATGCAAATTTACTCAAATTCATCTAAAGTTACGGATGGCGCAACCCCCAGTGAAGCAGATTCATTTTTGTTAAACAGTGAAGAAACATATAAAACTTTAGTGGCTAATATTCCTGGTGCTATCTACCGTTGTATCTGGGACTTGAGCGACCCCACGGCTGGTAAACGGAGGATGGCTTTTTTGAGCGAGGCGATTCAAGAAATATCAGGCTATCCCGCCTCGGATTTTGTTAACGATCGCGTCCGTGATTTTGCTAGCATTATTCATCCTCAAGACCGCAAGAATGTCGAAGCTTTGTTGCTGCAAAGTGTGGTATCTAAAACTCCCTACATCCTGGAATACCGGATTGTCAGACATGACGGCGGTATTAGCTGGGTTTATGAAAAAGGCAAACCTGTTTATTGCCAAGTAAAAGAGGCGAATTTGGCATCTAATTCCCAGGAAATACCAAGGGAATTAGATTTAAAAACAGAAATAGAAAATGGTAATATCAGCGATTTGAAATCAGCAGAAAAATTTCGGGATTCCTTAGTCTCCTACCCTGGCCAAATCCCTGATTCGCAGTTGGTAGTGGTTTGTTTCGACGGGGTAATTTTGGATATTACCGATCGCAGACAGACAGAAGAAATACTCAGGGAGAGGGAAAGTTATTACCGCTGCATTGTGGAGACTGCTTCCGAGGGCGTTTGGATGTTTGACTCAGAAAGCAAAACGACTTTTGCTAATTCTCGGATGGCAGAAATGCTAGGGTATACAGTGGAGGAAATTCAGGGGCGATCACTCTTTGAATTTATTGACGACAATACTAAGGAAATTGCCAATATTTACGTGCAGCGACGACGCCAAGGTATCCGGGAACGCCACGATTTTCAGTTTACTCGCAAAGATGGCTCTCACTTGTGGGCGATCGTCTCTGCGACACCGATGTTTGATGTCAACGGCGAATTTTCTGGGGTTTTGCGGATGATTACTGATATTAGCGATCGCAAACAAGCCGAAGCGGAATTGTGGCAAACCCTCCAAGAACTAGAATTTGAAAAATTTGCCTTGGATCAATCTGCGATCGTCTCGAATACCGACGAGTTCGGCGCTATTACTTATGTCAACGACCAATTTTGCGAACTCTTTAAATACCATCGAGAAGAACTGATTGGCAAAACTCACCGACTGGTCAATTCTAGCTATCATTCTGCCGATTTTTTCAAGCAGCTTTGGTCAACCATTCGCCAGGGCAATGTTTGGCGGGGAGAGATGAAAAATCGAGCTAAAGATGGCACATATTTTTGGTTAGATACTACCATTGTACCTTGCTTAAACGCCAAAGGAGAACCCCATCAATATGTAGCTATTCGCAAAAATATTACTGCTAGAAAAAAAGCCGAAGAAGCAGTGCGACTTTCTGAAAGTGAATTGAGGACTAAAAATCAAGAACTGGCCAAGGCTCTGCGGGATGTGCAGCAAACTCAAAGCCTGATGGTGCAAAATGAAAAAATGGTCAGCTTGGGGCAATTGGTAGCCGGAGTAGCTCACGAAATTAACAATCCAGTCAGCTTTATTTACGGCAATGTCATGCACGCTGACGATTACTTTCAAGACTTGTTGAAAATGCTGCTACTTTATCAGAAAGAATACCCGGAACCCACCGAAGCAATTCGAGAAGAGATAGATGATATCGATTTAAATTTTATGCTTCAAGATTTGCCAAAGCTCTTAAATTCGATGAAAATGGGAGCTGAGCGAATTCGCCAAATTGTACTCTCGCTGAAAAATTTTTCACGGTTGGATGAAGCAGGACAAAAGCACGTAGATATTCATGAAGGTATTGACAGCAGTTTGTTGATTTTGCAGCATAGGCTGAAAGAAACGCCGGGACATCCTAAAATTTTGCTAGTCAAAGAATACGGCGATTTGCCTTGCGTACAGTGTTATGCTGGGCAATTGAATCAGGTATTTATGAATATTATTGGCAATGCCATTGATGCTTTGGAAGAAGCTATGGAAACTGGGCAGTGGGCTGAGGATGTGAATTCATTTATTCCTTCTTGTCCTTCGCCAACGTTGCGGATTTGTACGGAAGTAAAGTATGAACCGGACGTGTTGATGGAGAGAAACAATGTTGTTTATGATGCTTCTAGCCGCAATCCCACTCATATTGTAATTCGGATTGCTGACAACGGGCCAGGAATTCCAGCAGCAGTTCACCAAAGGCTGTTCGATCCTTTTTTCACGACAAAAGCACCGGGAAAAGGGACTGGTTTGGGGCTGTCGATTAGTTATCAAATTGTAGTGGAAAAGCACGGCGGACAGTTGCATTGCTATTCAGCGCCCGGTCAAGGAACCGAATTTGCGATCGAGATTCCTATAGTTAGCAGTCATTAGTCAGTTAACCAATTCCTAATGGGTGCATTTCAATGAGTGCAAATATATTGGTACGATGCTCTAGCATGACCGCTGTAAATCTTTGGTTATCATTAATAAATTGTCTGCGGTCATGCTTCGCCCTTACACAATCGGGATGCTCCCTTCCCAATTCCCCATTACCCCTTACCAATTTCTATGAAATATCATGTAATTTACGACGGCAATTGCAATCTCTGCGTCACCTTAGTGCAGCTACTGGAAAACTTAGATCGAGGTCAGAGATTTGAGTATATTCCTATGCAATATTTACAGGAATTAGAGCATTTTGGCATAACTTCTGGTGACTGCGAAATGGGGATGATTTTGATAGATAGTGACACACCTCAACGGCGTTGGCAAGGTAGCGATGCGGCGGAGGAAATCGGGCGAATATTACCCGGAGGTGAGGTGTTTGTGGCTGCTTACCGTGCCATTCCGGGGATGAAATGGATGGGCGATCGCGTTTACGAACAAGTGCGGGATAATCGCTATACTTTATTTGGCAAGCGTTCTACCACTTACAAATCAGTTTATGCTATTGGCTGTCGGGCGATCGACAATTGCGATCGTAGCAAGGACTAAAATCCTTGCTACTAACCTGTTCTTAGTCAGGACTTTAGTCCTCAAAAACCAGGTTTGTAGTCAGGAATTTAGTCCTCAAAAAGATGGATTAAAGAGATTGAATATCTCCTGGCAAAAATGTTTGAGTTTTTGTGCCGACTCCGCAGCAGGTTCGGTTGGGCCCAGAAAACTCCAACTTTCCACAGTAGAAAAACGCCACTGTTGACCAGTATGATCGTAGCCGGCTGCTTCAACTCCGATCGCCCGCCGAGATCCTTCTACCGGATCTTGGTAAAATCGGATTTGAATCAGGATGCTGCGGCTTTGTAACAAGCGACTTCTACCTGGAAAATGAAAGCCAATGTCAATGGAATCGGGATCGACAAGTTCTCTAGTATCTGCGTCATTCATCCAAGGTTTCAAATCGACTTTCACATCCGGGAATTCCGATTTGAATAAATTAACAACCGCAGCAATTTTGCTCGTAAGTTCAATATTTTTAGCTTGTTCGGCAGCGTTCACTGGCAAAACTCCTATCAAATACACTTATGACATTTAGCTAACAATGTAACTGCATACTGCCGAATCTAGACTGTAAACAGCGGACTTTTTCCCAGATAATTAGACATTGACAAATTTTTAAATATATGTTAATCACTCTTAGTCTGCGGAGGCAGACTTCGTTCGTGTAGACGCGGTTTCAACCGCCAATTGCGTGTTTGATTGCCCCAGAGATCCCCCTAAATCCCCCTTAAAAAGGGGGACGAAAGAGAATGCTCTTGTCCCCCCCTTATTAAGGGGGGTTAGGGGGGATCTCCGGGTTGAAAAACACGCCAATTCCCTTAATCCAACGGCAGGGCGATCGCAAATTCTGTCCCTTCCCCCACTACCGAATCACAAGTCAGTTTGCCACCGTGGGTTTCTTCCACAATTTGACGACTGATAGATAAACCCAACCCCGTACCCTTTCCAACACCTTTAGTCGTGAATAAATGGTCAAAAATCCGCGCTACAACTTCCTCAGAAATTCCCCTGCCATTATCTCCAATCTTAATGACAACTATTTGATGCTCGTCATCAATTTGAGTTTTGATAGTAATGATATTAGGCGCGAGTTCAATCTCATCAAAACTCCGACCTTTATTTGCTTCTTCAAAACAGTCGATCGCGTTTGCCAGAATATTCATAAACACCTGATTCAACTGTCCCAAATAACACTTAACTTTCGGGAGATTTCCATACTCCTTAACCACTTGAATCAGGGGACGGTCGGGATTAGCTTTTAAGCGATGCTGTAAAATCATTAAAGTGCTGTCAATCCCTTCATGGATATCTGCCGATACTTGTTGGCTAGTGTCAGCACGGGAGAAGGTGCGGAGAGATGTGCTAATATTGCGAATGCGATCGCACCCAACTTTCATCGACCCCAACATTTTCGGCAAATCTTGTATAAGATACTCTAAATCAATATCTTCAGCATCCTGTTCAATTTTTGAGCTTGGAGCTGTCACTTCTTCCTGATATAACTTCAAATGGTTAATCAAATCAGCAACACTCCTATTAGCTTCGTTAATATTCCCCGAAATAAAACCAACCGGATTATTGATTTCGTGAGCCACACCAGCCACTAAATTACCCAAAGAAGACATTTTTTCACTTTGAATTAATTGCAGTTGTGCTTGTTGCAGTTCCACAAAAGACTTTTCTAACTGTTGAGATTTTTCTTGCTCGCGAGCGTACAAACTAGCATTCTCAATCGCAATAGCAACTTGAGTAACTAAAACCTTTAAAACTTCTACCCTGTCGGTGGTAAAAGCTCCGGCTGTTAACTTATTTTCTAGATAAATAATCCCTTGCAGATGGGATTGATAAATAATTGGCAAACACAGAATTGATTTAATTTGAAATTCTCTAATATAGACATCTGCCTGAAAAAATTCAGCAACAGTCCCATTCTCCAATACCAGAGGCTGTTGACTGCGAAAAACATAGTTAATCACAGAAATTGGCAAATCTTTACTGTTTTCCAAGGGCATAGATTGTAAAACAGTTGCCGTGCTATCTGTAGAATTACCTACTGCTTCAATGCAGAGTCCATCGCCTTTAAGCAGCAACAGCACGACTTTTTGAGCCGCCGCGTTTTCTAAAAGGATTTTAATTAATTTTGTCAACAAGTTTTCGAGAACTATTTCACTGTTAATCGCTTGCGAAGACTTAATAAAAGTAGTCACGTCCAAGAAATCGCCTAAACCATTGCTGGTAGTGCTTCCAGTGGTAGTGCGCGTGACATCGAGAGTTGGAGTTTCTGCCACCCGCGTTTGTGCTACTAAGAAAGAATGTATTGACTCTAAGTGTTTAACTTTCGCGAGAGCTCCCCAGCGGATATAACCGTAATAAGCTTTCGTCAAATATGCTTGAGCAACTATCTGTTTCCCCAGAGATTGATAGAATTCTCCGGCTAATTCATAAGCTAAGGCTTCATCTTGGATGTAACCGTTTTTGGCTGCTCCTTTAATAGCTAAATCATAATAATCCATAGCCGCAAGTTGATCCCTGAGAAGTCGCGCTTTTTCTGCTTCGACTAACTCGTACTTGTGCTGATAATTCATGGGTGCATGGTAGGCCCACTTTTTCAGAATTTGCTGATTAGAATTAACAATAGCTAGGTATTGTTCTTGATTATCACTGTCAGGATAGTGAGCGAGGAGAGCCAGCGAATAGTAGAAATTGTGTACCCCAACAGTGATTAAGCCGATCGCCCCATCTGCATATTCTACCGCTAATTTACCGCTAGCAACAGCCCCAGCATCATCTTTAAATAAATAAAGCAGCATTAATTTAGCAACATAAGCTGCAAACAGCGACATTCGATTATTGTCTTTCTGCCAAGACGACATCACAGCATTTTCATCCAACCCACCGCTAACTAACCTTACATTCTCCGCTGTTTGGCTTCTTAAGCTTGAAGCAATTACTTGCCAAATTTCAGCATAACCTATGGCAAAATCGTGTTTGTTTGTGAGCAAAAACTGCATATATACGGCTTGTTTATATTCGACATACTCTAGCGATTTTCCCACCAAAAATAAATTGCTAACATAGTGCATACAATTATAAATAGCCCATTCTAGATCGCCAGTTTGCACACCAAATTTCATTCCTTCCAGGAATGAATCAAGTGTATTCCAAGTAGGCTCTTTCCAGATTCTTATATGACCATTAAACATTACATAAACCTTAGCTTTTTGTTGGCTAGCATTGAATTGTTCTAGCAGCTTTAAAGCAATGAGTCCAGAGTAGTAGCCAGCTTCGATGTCACCTTTGATGCCGCACAGCATCATTCCATAAAGAGTATAGGGAAAAGTAGCCAATGCTGAATGACCGTGATCGATACAAAGATTGACCATAGTCAAGACGAGCGAGGACACAATTTCTGGTTTGGCAATATAAGCAGGAGGATAGAGGGCTGTCAGGATTTCCATAGCTGCCAGTTGATAGGGATCTGTCATAATTGGCAGGTTTTCTAATTCCTCAATTCGCGGCAATTTTGGTACTGCTATATTTTGGTTGTCTAATAGGCTTATTCCCAGCATTGTCAGCATTTCTAGACCAGTTTCAACAGCTTTTAGCATCAGGCTTTGAGCCTGATAAAATAATATTTTTAACTGATACATTTTCACTAAATCTAGCTGGTTTTTAGCCGATCGCAAAACCACTTCAGCCAAAATTTCTGCTTGTTTGAAGTTACCATTTAAGTATTCAGCTTCTGCTGTTGACTCGTAAATTGCTAACGCTAATTCATACTGACTTTGCCAACAATCCGCTGGCAATAATTCCATAGCCACCCGCAAATATCTCACAGCCGCTTCATAAGCATTAGCCGCCTTTGCTTTGCGTCCAGCAGTTAAATTTAATTTTGCTAAATCAATCTTTTCGACTAGCTGGCTAATCATGTCAATTCCGATATTCAATTGATTGACAATATCAAAGATGTTTTCTTCTAGCTTTTCGGGTGGAGTATTTTGTAACAGTAATTGACCGATTTTTAAATGGGTAGATTGCTTTTGGTTTTCGGGAATGAGCGAATATGCCGCTTGCTGAACGCGATCGTGCAAAAATTTGTAACTAACCCGTGAAGTATCTAATTTGAGATTAATTGATTCCGATTTGTCGAAAACTAAAGGAATACGATAAGCATCGCTCAATGGCAGAATTAACCCAGCTTGCAAGGCTGAATAAAGTTCAGTGGCTGTAGTATTAGCTGACTCTTCGCTGACCAGTGACAGCACATCCAGAGCAAATTTATCCCCCACGCAAGCTGCTAATTTCAACACTTCTTGCGTGGCTGCGGGGAGCTTTTCAATGCGACTAGCTACCAGTTCCACCACACTTTTATCGGTAATGCCAATGGCCTGAATTTCATCGATACTCCAATTCCAACCTCCTTTACCTTCCAAGAGACTAAAGTCGAATTTCAAAAGATTGTCTTGATAAAGTGCTTGGAGTAGTTGCGTCAAGAAAAAAGGATTACCGCCAGTTTTATTACAAATTAATTCTGCTAGATTTCCGACTTTTTCTGTGATGTTGTTAAGTGTTTCAGCAACTAATTCAGTTACATTGTCCAAATCCAGTGGTTGCAGTACAATATTGTTGACAACCGTCCCTGTTTTTTCAATTTCTTCTACAGTTTGAATCAAAGGGTGAGTTGGACTAACTTCGTTATCGCGATAAGCACCGATGAGTAACAGATATTGCTGGTCGGGGTCGGTTATCAGTGTTTGCATTAACTTTAATGTTGCTGAATCTGCCCACTGCAAATCGTCTAAAAAGATCACTAACGGATGTTCTTTTTGGGCGAAGATGCGAATAAATTCTTTAAAAACCCGATTGAAGCGATTTTGCGATTCTACAGCGCCTAATTCTGACACTTCTGGCTGTTTTCCAGCGATTAATTCAACTTCAGGAATTACATCGGCAATTACTTTGCCGTCTGTGCCTAAAGCTGTTAAAATTTTGGTGCGCCATGTTTCTATAGAAGCAGCGTTTTCGGTTAGCAACTGGCGCAGCAGGGAGTTAAATGCTTGAATTAATGAGGCATAAGGAATGTTGCGTTTGAATTGGTCAAACTTGCCGCTGATGAAGTAACCTTTTGCCTTGGTAATCGGTTTGCTAACTTCGTTGACGACGGCAGATTTGCCGATGCCAGAATAACCAGATACTAGCATTAATTCGCTTTGGGAATGGGCAGATTTTTCGGTGTTTTGGTTGGGTGATAAAGATTCGATTGAAAGGTTTTTTTGGTTGGTGAGGGCGGGTTTTTCAGTATTTGGGTTGGGTGGCAAAGATTCGGGTGAAACCGCCCCTACACGTTCAAATGCTGCCAATAGTTCGTTGACTTGTTGTTGTCTACCATACAATTTTTGGGGAATTAACAATTGGCTGAGAATATCTAAGCGACCTGGATGAAAATATGCTATTTTTCCTGTTGTTTCTAACTGCTGCAAACAAATTTCTAAATCTGCTAACAATCCCGCTGCACTTTGATATCTTGATTCGGCGTTTTTTGCCATTAACTTCATCACGATATCTGAGGCTGACGGGGGAATTTCTGAGTTGATTTGATGTGGCGAAATTGCTTGAATTGCAATGTGGCTGTAGACTATTTCTAACGGGTCACTGCTGGTAAAAGGCAAACTACCTGTGAGCATTTCATATAAGGTGATTCCGAGGGAATAAAAGTCGGTGCGGTAGTCGAGGGTGCGGTTCATTCTCCCGGTTTGTTCGGGAGACATATAAGCTAATGTGCCTTCTACTGAGTTGGGATTGTTAAATTGCGGGTTTTCTTTGTTGAGTTTAGTAGCAATGCCAAAGTCGGTGAGTTTAACTTGTTTGGTTTGGGAGTTGATTATGATGTTGCTGGGTTTGATGTCTTTGTGAATAATGTGATTTTGGTGCAGGTATTCTATGGCTTTGACGATTTGGATGGCGATGTCTAAAAAGGATCGCAGACTCAGCCTCTCTTTTTGGATAAGTTGTCCGAGAGATTCGCCACCAAAGTCCTCTAAAACCAGTCCTAATCGATTGTCAAAGGTTTGGATACTCATGGCTTTGACAATTTGTTCGTTGTCTAAATCTTTGCGGATTTGATATTCGTGTTTGAGGCGAGTAATGGCATCGAGTGTGGGATATTCGGCTTTGAGGATTTTGATAATTATGGAAGTCTGGTCTAGAATTGTATGGGCGCGATAGATAATTGTTTCTGCACCTTCATTGATATTAGAATTAATTTGGTATTTTGAAATAATTTGCATAGATTTATTTAAAGTAATATAGGATTATATTTTACCTAGAGTATCGCTAATTTCTTTAATATTAATGTGATATAGATCGCCTTTTTTTATGCCCTAAGTCACAAATAATAGATAGCACTAACTTTTGTAGGGGCAATCCCACACCCGGTTGCCCCTAGATGAGACCCCCATACACCATCCAGGGTCTTTACCGGAATTGCTGTTTAAATTGCGGAGTTTCAATCTTGTACAACTGTAACTTCACTCACATGAACAATGGATTCGGGGTCGGGTAAAATACGGACGCGGGCAAATTTTAAACCGCTGACTCCTTGCAGCGATTCCACCATCCCTGTTTGAATTTTTGATTCTACCCAACCTTCGCGAGACAAGTAGCGCAAATATTGCTGGTACTCTTCCCATTCGTCTTCGGTTGAATAAACTATAGTCAACATTCCTGACTGGGTAATTCGCTCTTGGGCGTCTTTGTCAACGGCTTTTTCGATGCGCTTTTTGACAAGTTCGTAGCGAATGTCGCGGGTGCCTTTGACATCAAACATTTTTTCTGTATTTTCGTTGTGAAAAATGTCGATAGTGGTATTCTGTACTAAGACTAAATGTGCGAGTTCCATATTAATTTGCGAATCTGCTTGCAGGCGAAATACCGTGCGCCCGCAGTCGCAAATTGCTCGTAGTTGTTCGTAACGCAAACTGTGGAGATGAAACTGACTGAATCTGCTATCTATAGATTTGCCAACATAAATCATGTGATCCATGCCGTCGGTACATTCTATGTCGCAGTAGTGGGGGAGAATTTTCTGCATTCGGTCTTGCCAGCGTGTCCAAGTTTCTTGGAGTTCGCTAGTAATTAAATGTAGCATTTCATCGTAGCGAGTGCGATCGCAGTAAACGCAGTTGTGTTCGTTTTCACAAGCTACTCGGTAAGCTTCCACTGCCTCCTGAACTTTCGGCCCGCACTGCAAAAAATAGTCAAAATATACTTCTAAATGTTCGTTCAAATACTCCGCTGCTCGCACCTCCATATCAACTGTTATTTTTTCTTTTAAATGCTCAATATAGTCTAGTAAATCGAGGCGTAGTTGCTGACCGAGGTGAGTAGTTTGTGTTTCACAAACGACATCAACTATGTCTAAAGCTAAGTGAAATTGTTCTAGTAAATCAGTTTGAATGGCTCGATTTCGCTCGTCGCTAGAACCACGAATATCGGAAATTCCAAACAGTGGATAAACTTCAGAAAATACTATTGTTTCCTGTGGTAGTCCCCAACTTCGTCTTTCTGCTTCTTGGATGAAGCGCCATTCGACGGAGGGGTGGATGTTGTGGATGTGGCTAAACCGTTGCTGCATGGCTTGCCGCAGGGCTGCTATGAAGGCGGGAATGAGTTCTTGGGCGTGCTGGGAGTCAATGCGGTTGAAGTGGTTTGGCCGATCGCATAACATTCCTACTAGGCCCAAAATCCGCTGCACGCAGCCCTCGCGGGTGACAGTTTTGACCACTAGGGGTACCAGTAGCATCGATCGCACGCCCATTTTTCGCAAAGCCCGATCGCATTCGGTGTCGCATTCTCGGCGTAAATCGGGGACATTCCAAACTTGATTTGCCGCCGTTGCTTTCAAAAAATGAGAAGATTCTAGGGAGTCCATTGAATAAACTACGGGCTGCAAATGTTGGCCGCCTTTAGCCACTAATATCTGTACCTGTTCGCCGTCAGGGCGCAGCAGCACAGTCCCATCTGCATTAAAGAGCGATCGTAAACAACCATCTATTCTTTCAAATTTGTCTGGGCGCAGCATGGAATCGCGATCGATTAATAACTGCGTCAGCCGCCTAATTTGTTCCTGTATGGTGACATCAAAACCTTCGAGTACCAGTAAACCTTCTACTTGGTAATTATCCAACTGCAAGCGATCGCCTAAAATCGCCAATTGATTCGACTGCATCAACCAAGATTCTCGTTCGTTTACTGGCATTAAATTCAAATGTAAATCCGCAAATTCATCTATCTTTGGGTCAATTCTTGCAATTTGCAACTGTTCCGAACCCAGCCAAAATTCGACAAATCTTGGTTCAGGGTGTACCCGATTTTTTACAGTAGCCATCACTGGTTCGTCGAGGACTCGCAAAGCTGCGAGGTCAATTTGATAAGATTGTTTAAATACCCAGTGCAAAAGATGGCGGCGGTATAATTTTTCCGCTGTTTTGGTGTCCCACTCCTCGAATAGTTCGAGCAAAGTAATACCCATTCCTGCAAACAAACCGCCTAGTGGCCCATTTCCCAGGGGTGTTCCTTCCCAGCCAGCCAAACGACAGAAAGCTGCGTTAGCATACCGCAGGGCAAAAGTCCTCGGCTCGATTACTGCTATTAAAACGCGACGGTTGCCGAGGAATTGAAACACCCACTGCAAGTCTTGTTTCCATGTTTTCAACCGTTCAATTTCGGCAGATTCATTCGGTACTCCAGCAGCCAAAGCTTGCAGTAGCTGTTCCATATTAACTTCGCTTTGCAAACTGTGATTATCTTGATCGGTGGAGTCTATATTTGCGGGCATGAGTGACTTGGCGGAGTTATTGCTGCTTTGACGAGATGAGGATTTAGGAGTAGACATGAGTAAAACACCTGAAAACAGTGAATTTTGCCAATAATAATCTTGGTGAGCCGGAATTTAAGGATTTGTGAAGAAATTACAGCCTGTTTATAAAGCTTTTGTCTGGGAATCGAAAACTGGCTATTTTCCCAGGGCGATCGGGCCCATAAACTTTGACTTTTCTTGACAAACAACCTTTCCCTCTCGACGTTACAGGGTTACATTAACGTTGTTAGCACATTGCCTGTTAAGCTTATTATATGTGCTAAACACTTGATACGTGCTAAATATTAGCTGCCCTAGTCAATATATTTGATCTGGGAAATGGCAAATAGGCAAGCAAGTTGCGCTTGACTGGTTTTACACCAAAAAGTTCCAAAATAAATTTTACTCAAATTGAGAGCGTCTCTGCAAATTTTAAAATATAATAGGATAATCAGCATTTTGAAAAGGAGATATCCATGGTTTTAACGATTAACAATCTACTCGGAGATCTGACAGGATTTCCTGTGTCCGCTGGGGGGGGACCGCGTTTTTTGGGATTTGCTACGGACGATGATATCAATGTAATAGAGGGAGATTTGTCTGCTTTTACGTGGGGAGTCTGGGGATTAGATGGGAACGATACGATTTTAGGCTCCTCCGATGGCAACGAACGACTATTAGGAAATAACGGCAATGATGTCATCGCCGGTGGTCCCGGAAATGACATTATTTACGGTGGCAAAAATAACGATAGACTTGATGGAAATGAGGGCAATGATGTCATTAGAGGTGATGCTGGTAACGATGTTTTGTTTGGGAGCCGTGGCAACGATCTACTGCGAGGTGGGCAAGGAGATGACGATTTAGAGGGCAATGAAGGTAATGATTTTCTCGTGGGCGATCGCGGTGTTGATGTCTTGACTGGTGGCCCTGGTAGTGATATATTTGTGATCAAAAGCAATGATGAACCATTTAGTGTTGCTCAAGCTGATGTGATTACTGATTTTAATTTTGACCAGGGCGATCGCCTTGGTCTCACCGATGGCTTAACTGAATTAAGTTTGCTGTTTACTGACGAGAATCTGATTGCTTATGACAATGACGGACTTGTCAACGATATGGTGATTCGTAACCGCAGTAATGGGCAGATTTTGGGAATCGTGTTGAATAATAACAACTTCGATCTAACTGGTTCATTTGAAACGGCAAGTCCGTTTGCTTTGGCGATTAATGGTTCAGATTTCCAGTTTTTGTAGTTAGTTTTAGGTGGATGTGAAACATGATTTTTCTTGCCTAAATACTGGCTCCTGGCTAGTAACTAACAGTTCATAGATGATGATATTTATGGGTAAGTAGTGAATCGGCTTGCAAAATTCTTCGTTCCCAAGCCAAGCTGAAGAACGAGGAATTTGCGATTTACAACAGCGAACACTTGCGTTTCAAAGCTTCTTCCAAGAGAGCATTGTACTGCTTTTCTTTGACAGTATAAGCCCCGAATCTTTCGAGGTGAGGATTGTTCATTTGAGCATCGAATAGTAGATAATATCGATCGCGCAATCTCTCTACCAATTTCACCATCGCTACCTTAGAACCTTCTGGAATTCGATAAAACATCGATTCGCCAATAAAAGCGCCGCCTATAGACAATCCGAGAATTCCCCCAGCCAATTCGTTACCATACCAAGTCTCGAAGCTGTAAGCCCAACCGGTCTGATACAAAGCCCAATATATCTGTTTGAGTTCTTGAGAAATCCAGGTAGTTTCGCGATCGGCACAACCCTCAACCACCGCTCCAAAATCGCGGTTTACAGCCACGGAAAACCGATTTTGATTGATTTGACGGCGGAGGGATTTAGGATAGGTAAAGCTTCCATCTAGGGGAATCAGCGCCCGCTGGCGGCTGGAATACCAGCCCAAACTATCTTCACCGTCATTTGCCATCAGGAAATAGCCTTGGGCATATCCTTGTATAATTGACTGTATATCATATTGCATAAATTTATCTGTTGTTTGTCACTTGACCGTTAACCGCCAACATTAGCAATTAGGAATTAGGAATAACTATGTCAGAATCGATCGCACCCATCACCTTACCACCAGCCAAAAACCCAGAACAGGAAGGTGAATGGCTCCAACAAACACTGCTCGCATGGCTGGACTCTGAGTTTATCCCAGAAGCTGCCAACCAGCAAATAGCCAAAAGAGCAGCCCAAATCTATGTCCGCCAACGCATGGAAGGCGAAAATGATGTGGGCAGTCTCGTAATTGCGATCGTCACCGAAATGCAAGCCTATGATTTTTCTAAAAGCTTCTACGGCGAATTTGCGATCGCCAATGCCGTCAGCGACTTATTACTAGAAAGTCTGGGCATCGATAAATGCTGCGGACAATGAAGCAAGAAAGAGGAAAATTTAACTCAGAATCAGGAAACAAGAATCTACCCAAAACACAATCTTGCCCATTAAATTGATTGTGAGTTTTTTCTTCCTTCTTCGTACCCCTTCGCGCAGTCGAAGAGTCGAAGGGCTTTCTTCCTTCTTCCTTCTTTCTTCTTCCTTCTTCCTTCTTCCTTCGTTCTTTGTACTACCAGCTAGACTTAACTACACCGGGCAAAAGACCTTCATGAGCCATTTCTCGCATCGTGTTCCGAGACAGCCCGAAGTCACGATAGTAACCTCTGGGACGACCAGTCGCCCAGCAGCGGTTACGCAAGCGAGTCCGGGAACTGCTGCGGGGTAGCTTTTGTAGTTCGCGGTGAATCGCCATTTTATCCATCTGATTCGCAGCTTGGTCGAACTGGTCTTTCAGGTCTGCGCGTTTGTCAGCGTACTTGTCTACGAGTCTTTGGCGTTTTTTCTCGCGCTCGACCATGCTCTTTTTAGCCATAATCTGTTGATATCCTTAGATAAATCACAATCTAGTATTATACTATGTTTTGGTCATTTTGGATGAATTTAAATAATTTAACCGCAGAGAACGCTCCAGAACGCAGAGGAAGAGAGAAGACCGATCGATAATTTTGACCCTATGAAACATTAGCAGAAGGACACAAATCAGCAAGTTGACACACATCACAACTTGGATTTCTGGCATTACAAACCGCCCGACCATGATACACCAACCGAATCGACCAATTTTCCCAATCTGGCTGCGGTAACAAGAGCATCAAATCTCGCTCAATCCTGGCAGGATCTGGATGTTTGGTCAAGCCTAAGCGCTGGCTTAATCGCTTGACATGAGTATCGACTGTCACGCCCATATGAATTCCAAAAGCGTGAGCGAGAACTACATTGGCCGTTTTGCGCGCAACTCCCGGCAATTCTAACAGCAATTCCATTGTCTGCGGGACTTGATTATTGAATTTATTGGCGATCGCCCAACAAGCACCTTTAATATTTTTAGCTTTGTTCCGATAGAAACCAGTCGATCGCACTAAATTCTCCAATTCTTCCAAATCGGCATTCCCCAAAGCAATTGCATCGGGAAAACGCTCAAATAAAGCTGGTGTCACCAGATTAACTCGCGCATCGGTGCATTGAGCAGAAAGAATAGTCGCCACCAGCAACTGTACGGGAGTTTCGTAATCGAGAGTGCAAGGAGCTTCTGGATAGAGGGATTTGAGGCGATTCAAAATTTCTAGCGATCGCTTTTTTAAACTTATTTTTTTAGTCATTAGTTATTTGTTATTGGTTATTTGTTATTGGTTATTCGATCCCAACAACCAATAACCAACAACTAAGAATTATTGTTTCATTAAAAATCTAAAATCTATCCCAGCCAAATTAGCTGTATCCCGAATAATCAAGAAAATCCCCAAACCCAGCAACAGCACCAAACCAGTCTGCATCACGTTTTCCTGAATACGGTTTGGCAAAGGTTTACCGCGCATTCCTTCGATTAACAGAAAAGCTAGCTGACCGCCATCCAAAGCAGGTAAAGGCAAGATATTAATCACAGCCAAATTGATGCTAATTAGCACAGCATACTGAAACAAACTCGCTGCATCCGATCGCGCAATTCCTGCGCCCACCGCCACAATCGCTACTGGCCCGGACAACTTTTCAGCAGTCTGACTGAAATTACTCAATAATTGCCCGAAACCTTGAAAAGTCAGCACCACAATCCGCTCAAATTCAGCCGAGGCTTTAGTTAAGGCCTCGACTATTCCGACTCGCTGCCGCACCACAGTACCATTGGAAGTTAGCTGCACCCCAATACGACCTTTACCGTCAGGGGTTAATTCGGGAGTTACTGTTACTACAAATTTCTGTTCTTGACGCTGAATTTCCAAGGCTAGGGGTTGGTTGGGATGATTTTGGATTTCCGCGACTAAAGATTTGATGGCTTCGCTGGAAGCCCCCAATTCCTTACCGTCTACAGATAGAACGATGTCTCCCGATTTAATGCCGGCTTTGGCGGCGGCTGAACTGACTTCTAGCGCCACTTCTGGGACTTTAACTCCTGGTTGGTAGTCCATGGATGCGAGGCCGACAGTCCCAAATTGCACTACTAACAGGAAGTAAGCAAAAATTAAGTTGGCAATTACCCCTGCACTAATGACGATCGCCCGATCGAGCACGGGCCGATTTTTGAGCAAATCCGGGTCATTTGGGGGGATAGTGCTTTCGGGGTCGTCGTCGGGAAAACCCACGAAACCTCCCAAGGGAAAGGCTCGGAGGGCGTATTCGGTTTCTGGGCCTTGGTATTTCCACAGGATGGGGCCGAAACCGATGGAAAAGCGGTTGACGTGGATGTGTTGCAGTCTCGCCGCCAGGAAGTGGCCGAGTTCGTGAACGACAATGAGGATACCTAAAACTGCGATCGCTGCCAAAACTGACATGAAGGATTCCAATTATGCTTTTATTTGACTTTGATTTATTTTAATATCTTTTTTAATATCGGTGGCATCGGATCGGCAATTTTCCATCACACTGGAAGATAGCATTTTAAGCTAAAGTCCCGTCGAGTGCGCCATCCGGCTGGTGTCGATTTTGGTCAAAAGTGCGATCGACCTACCAAACTAAAGATGAGTCACTACTCAGTTGCTGGTTTTTGCTATAATCACAAAGCAGCAATAACTAATAACTAATAACCCATAACTAATAATCCCTAACCATTTTATGAAAGAAACTTCTTTAAATATTATCGCTATTTCTATATTTGCCATCACTGTTTCAATCTTATTAGGACCCCTATTCAATTTGCCAGAGGCCGTACCGGCGATCGCCACTTTTTGTCTTTTGGGCCTCGCCACCTTAGACACTTTCCAGTGGCAAGGTCAAGGCGGGACAATTTTATTAGACTTGCTCGCGGGCACTTCCAAACAAAGGCGCGATCGCATCCTCCATCACGAAGCCGGACACTTCCTAGTCGCGCACCTATTAGGAATTCCCGTCACAGGCTACGCCCTCAACGCTTGGGAAGCATTTAAACAAGGCCAATCCGCCCAAGGAGGCGTTCGATTTGAAGACGAACAATTAGCCTTGCAACTGCAAAATGGCACACTTTCCGCCCAACTTTTAGACCGATACTGCGCCGTTTGGATGGCGGGAATAGTCGCTGAAAATTTTGTCTATGGCAATGCTGAAGGCGGAGCAGAAGACCGCACTAAAATCAATGCAATTTTCACACAACTCCGGCGTCCAAGTTCCGAAATTCAACTCAAGCAAAACTGGGGTGCTCTCCAAGCCAAAAATCTCATCGAAAGCCATAAATTAGCCTACGAATCTCTAGTTGCAGCCATGGAAAAAAGAGCCACTATAGATGAATGTTATAGAATTATACAGGAAAATTTGTAATCTTTGGCCCGCACCGTTAAACTCTACGTCACAAAAAAAGCAACCTTTACAGGCTGCTTAGAGAAAAAAACCGTTGTTCAGTCACAGGAGAAAACTTTCAATCGAATTCAAATTACCGCTGCTGGAGTTACCGCCTATTTTCACCGTCATTGAGATCTACCGTTGAGTGACTTTGGATTCCGAACAAAACTGTCAATCCCGATCAGAATGCTGCTGAAAATTCGTTGACGATTTTGACTTTGCCTTTTCTGACAGCCCGTAGCAAGCGGTTGACACAGCCTCTCTCTTCCTCATTCAGAGACTCGTCAAAGGTGGCCGCCATCAAACCGTAGCGATCGGCTAGAGTCAAAACACCTGTGTCGCTTACAGAAGCGAGGATTTCAGAGATAGCGCCGGGGAGGAGTTGTACGGGATTCATGGCAGTACGGTTGAATTCGATATATACATCATCTCCGTATTTTCCGAAAACAGCGGTGACATTGATAAGGATAGGAAGGTGATTATTTTGGGTGCTGGCAAGTGATCCAAATAGAGTTTCTTTGTGACTTGAGTCACACTCTCACCGATAGTGGCGGGCAATTCCACCCAACCCTCACCTTTGGGTAGGACTTGGGAATGACTGGGTTTGTAAAATAATGGTTAATCCCTCAAACAGTTCAACTTTTACCCCCGGTACTCAAAATGCTTGAATTTCTCAATCCCATATTAGGGCGCAAACCCGATCGCATGAAAGCCAACGTGGAAATCTACACATGGCAAACCTGTCCCTATTGTATCCGCGCCAAATCCTTGCTGTGGTGGAAAGGCGTAAATTACACCGAATACAAGATTGACGGCGACGAAGCAGCTAGAAATGCCATGGCTCAACGCGCCAACGGACGCCGCAGCGTGCCCCAAATTTTCATTAATAACCAACACGTCGGCGGCTGCGATGAAATTCACAAACTTGATGCCGAAGGAAACTTAGAGCCGCTGCTAGTTCAACCAGCAGTTTAAATACAGTCCCTATCAGGTTCATAGTCAGGACTTTAATCATTAAATTACCCAACAAAGGCATGATTTTTTGACTACGAACCTGGGGCAAATTTACTGAGATTATCTTGCCGCCATTTAGCATCTGTGCGTCTATTTGTTGCCAATTCTAAGACCCGAATCCCCCTATTTGGCAAAAAACTTAATTTTGCTTGGAACAGTTCCCAATCGTCAATTATCTCGTGTTCCACACCATAGGTTGCACACAACTTAGCAAAGTTTATATCTTGCGGGGTGGCAAAAAACTCTTCAAAGGGTGGATCGAATTTAGCAACGGGCAACATTTCAAAAATCCCACCGCCGTTGTTATTAATTAAAATAATTGTCAAATGACCGACCAATTTATTTTTAATTAAAAAACCGTTTGTATCGTGCAAAAGTGCTAAGTCTCCTGTTAACATTATACAGCTTTGATTGCGGTGTGAAATTCCTAAAGCTGTTGATAGTGTGCCGTCTATGCCATTAGCACCGCGATTGAAAAAAGGTTGGATTTTTAAGTTATTTGGTTGCCAGAAAAACTCTACATCTCTGACTGGCATACTGTTGGCAATAAATATCGGTGTGCCTGCTGGTAATATTTGGGAAAGCAGCCAGGAAACTTTGGGTTCAATTATGTTTTGAATTGCTGATATTTTTTGGTCTATTGCTTGTCTGACTTTGGTTTCGGTGTTGTGCCAAAGTTGGAGGTATTCGTTTGATTCAGAGGTGAGAACCCCCCCTAACCCCCCCTTGGTAAGGGGGGGGACTTGAGTTGATTGGGTATTGGTAAGGGGGGGGACTTGAGTTGATTGGGTATTGGTAAGGGGGGGGACTTGAGGGGAGACAACAGTTGCGAGATTTTCTGGGGAGATTCGCAGGTGGATGGTTCTGCCGTGTAGGGGATCGAAGTTGTGGTGGCTGGGGTCGATTATATAGCGTTTGGGTTGCGTTTTATCTAACCAGTTTCGCAGTTCTTTACTTGTGGGTAAGTCTCCGATTTGAATGGCTATTTCTGGGGTTAATTTATCTGCTAGTTCGCCGTTTCTCAGGATTAAATCATAGGTGGAAATGAGATGGGGGTTGAGTTGAGCGTAGTTTCTGAGTGGGGATAGTCCTTCTGCTAAAACAGGCCAGTTTAAGGATTGGGAAATTTGAGCGATCGCCCTACAATACTGTTCGGGAAATTGAGGCTGTGCAACGCCCGCAATAATTATCCCTCTGCTGCACTTTTGCCATTGTTTTATAGCACTTCCTACTCCCCCTTTTAACAAGGGGTGGCTGGGTTCTATGGCACTTCCTCTTCCTACTCCCCCCCTTAGCAAGGGGGGGTTGGGGGGGGTAGAAATTTCTCCTGCAACAATCGGTTCTAATCCTGCAAAGAAATCCTCCATATCAAATTGTGTTTCTAAAGCTTCTACAGCTATATCTGAAACGGGTACAAGGGGGTCACGAAAGGGGATGTTGAGGTGAACGGGGCCTGGAGTGGGAAATTGTGTCCGCTCCCAAGCATAGGCGATCGTCTGTCGCAAATAGCCTAACATTTCTAGGGACGTGGCAGGCATGGCTAATTCCGCTTGCCAGTTGGGATAGTTGCCGTAGATTTTCACTTGGTCGATCGCCTGTCCAGCATGGCAATCCCGCAGTTCTGGAGGTCGATCTGCTGTGAATATTAGCAGTGGAATTCGACTTTCTCTGGCTTCTATGATAGCAGGATAAAAGTTGGCGGCGGCGGTTCCAGATGTGCAAATGAGTGCGACGGGTAAACCGGATTTTTTGGCAATTCCTAATGCAAAAAAGCTGGCTGAACGTTCGTCGAGTACGGGAATACTTTCTATATTGTGATTTTGGGCAAAGGCGATTGTTAATGGTGCCGATCGCGAACCTGGACAAATAACAGCCGTAGTTAATCCCAGGCGCTGTAATGTTTCTGCTAATATTGAAGACCAGAGAGTGTTTGTATTGCGAAAATCTATTGGCATTGCTAAATCTGAGTAGCTCAACTCTGTATTGTGCTAAGATATTATACCCAAATAATTATCAAAATACATTTTTACTTACTCTAACTAAATAAACAATTAACTAAACCAAAGCATTTAAAAGTGGTTGTAATTTGAGCTGAATTTCTGCTAGTTCCTTTTCCGGTTCCGAACCGGCCACAATACCGGCACCAGCGTAGAGTATAGCCCGATCGCCATCGATTAATGCCGATCGAATGCCGACGGCGAATTCCCCATTACCACGGGCATCTATCCAGCCGATGGGTGCTGCGTACAAAGAGCGATCGCAGGTTTCGCAGCGACGAATTTGTTCTAGGGCTATATCTCTCGGTACGCCCGCTACCGCTGGGGTTGGATGCAGTTGGGCTAAAATATTTAATAAATGAATATCAGGCGGAATTTGAGCCGCGATCGGTGTCCACAAATGCTGAATGTTTGATAGCTGTAGCAGTCTTGGTACTGGGGAATAATTGGGAGTTATGCCAAGTTGCGACAGGCGATCGACTATAAAATCAATCACAACTCGATGTTCTCTAATATCTTTTTCACTGTGCAATAAACCTTTGGCTAAATTCCCATCTTCTGCCTCTGTTTTCCCCCTGGGCGCTGAACCAGCTAAAGCATCTGTTGATAACTGATTATTGTGAATGCTAATTAAGCGTTCTGGACTGGCTCCAATAAAATTTTGACCTTGACCGTTACTGGTTAAAAATACATAGCAGCCAGGATAACTGAGCCGTAAATTGTTTAAGGAATCGATCGCACTAAAACTGGTTTCAGAAATCACATTGATGGCTTGGGATAAAACAATTTTACTAAAATATTTAGACTCGATCAATTCTAACGCAGATTTAACTGATGTTTTAAATTGATTGGCATCATTCACTGGTATTTGTTTGAAAGCTATCGAATTATGGATATAATTAGTTAATTTACGGTAGGGCAGAGATGCAATTTTTTCAAAAGTTTGCCAAATGTTTTCCGCTATTTTTTTTACATTTATCTCTTTTTCTACCAGGGCATTGGCGACGATAATACAGCTATCTTGTTGTCGAGAAATCTGCCATTTTGGTAAAAATATGGTAGCGGGTGGAAAGTAAGAACTAGAGGCAAGGTTCTCATCAAAAAAAGCAAAACTGCAAAAAAAGTGAGGCCCGCTTAAGGGCAAGCGTTCCGTACCAATCGTAATTGTACTGGCAAGTGTTGAACGAATAAAGTTTTGCGCCGCAGCAAATCGATCGCTTCCTGCTACTGTGAGATGGATTGCCGAATCAATGGCGGCAATCGCAAAACTTTTGTCGGGAATGGGGTCTCTTTTTTCAAAGTAAAATTGCCGCTGACAAGGTTCGGAAATCTCTTGCAGTACAGCTAGCGGATCGAGAGGGTAAATCTCCTGAGAAATACTAACTATTTTGGTTTGATATTTGTCAGTTAAAGACTGCTGACAATCTAACAGCAACTGATGCAGTTGATTGCGGTCTTGCAAAAGATTAGCGCGGTGCGGTATTACTGTCATGAAATCGAGAATAGCAGATTTGTCAGCAAGAGTGCGGGTTTGTCCCGCCATAACCCCTATTTCGATCTAAGCACGGGAGGGCGATCGCCAAACATGACCTTTCTAGTTTCCCTCCCGGTTTCGACTCCCTAGGGCAAAAAAACAGACTCTGGGGCGATCTATCGAAACATTTAGACACAAAACTTTATAGATCGATCGCCTAACAGTCGCCAAAAGTCGATCGCCCCACAGAGGTTTACAGACGGGATACTTCCACTGTTTGAGTACCTCCACAGCCTCTGAATCGATGCCTGCACGCACTCAACCTGATACAGATTACACCTACTTAACCAATAAAATTGTAAAATTACTAAGCTGCTATCAATTGAATCAAGTTTGTATAATGACAACAAAGTTAATTGAACGTCCCAATAGTAAACTGTGGCTAGCCGCAATCAAGCCACCCATGTACAGCGTAGCCGTGATTCCTATTTCGGTAGGAACAGCCATTGCTTTTGCGGAAACTAAAACGATTAATTCGTCAATCTTTTCGACTTTTTTAATATCAGCCATCTTAATTATAGCATGGCTGAATCTCACCAATGATGTGTTTGACTCAGAAACCGGCATCGATAAAAACAAAGCACATTCCTTGGTTAATTTAACCGGAAATAAAGCTTTAATTTTCTGGTTGGCTAATCTGTTTTTAGCTTTGGGAGTGTCGGGAATATGTGCCATAAGCTGGTGGCAACAGGACTTAACAGTCATTGAGCTGGTAGTTGTGTGTTGCGCTCTGGGCTACACTTATCAAGGGCCTCCTTTTCGTTTGGGCTATCAGGGTTTAGGAGAATTTATCTGCTTTTTTACCTTCGGTCCCCTAGCTTTAGCTGCTGCTTATTACAGTCAAACTCAAAGTTGGTCAGCTACTAATTTTGGCGCTTCAGTAATCGTGGGAATTACTACGAGTATTATCTTATTTTGTTCTCACTTTCATCAAGTTGCGGATGATTTGGCGGCAGGCAAAAAATCCCCGATTGTTCGACTCGGTACAGAAAAAGGTGCCCTGTTGTTGCAGTGGTTTTGCGGGAGCATTTATGCTTTGACTGTGCTGTTTGTGGTGTTGCAAATTTTCCCAATTTGGACGCTGTTGATTTTTGGGAGTTTGTCATTGGCGATCGACCTTTGCCGCCATGTCACAGACAATCACGATCGGCCAACAAAAGTCAGCAACTGCAAGTTTATTGCTGTCACCCTGCATTTTGTCAGCGGTTTACTGCTGGCGTTGGGGTTTGTTTTGTAAATCGGGCGATCGCCAATTGAAGTAAAATAGAATATGTTTCGTAGTCAAGGTTTTAGTCATTTTTGCCAAATTTTAGTCAATCATGACTAAAGTCCTGACTACCAACAGAATTACTTCTATTAATCACAAATGAAACACCTTAAAAAATATAATGTTAACTATTCCTTAACGGGAAAATCCACACAGCCAATAATTTTATTACTCCACGGATTTACTGGTGATTTGCAAGATTTTACCCCCATCATTGCCTTACTTTCTCCAAGTTATTACTGTCTAGCAGTTGACCTTCCAGGTCACGGAAAAACCAGCATCAGGGGCGAAGAAACTTGCTATAATATGTCAAATACAGCGCTAGCATTAATACACCTATTAGATGATTTACAAATACACAAATGTTTGTTATTAGGCTATTCAATGGGCGGGCGATTGGCGCTTTATATGACCTTACATTTTCCTGACAGATTCGAGAAAGTAGTGCTGGAGTCAGCTTCGCCGGGATTGAAGACCCAAAAAGAGCGATCGCACCGCCTAGAATCCGATTTGCAGATAGCACAAAAACTGGAAAATAGCAACCTTCAAGAATTTTTATACTACTGGTACGATCGCCCTTTGTTCCAATCATTAAAAAAATCTCCTAATTTCGAGCGACTCATCGAAACCCGTTTAGCAAATAACCCCATAGAATTAGCCAAATCCCTCCGCAACATGGGAACCGGCAAGCAGCCCTCTCTCTGGGAAAAACTAGCACAAAATCAAATTCCTCTCCTGTTGCTAGCGGGAGAATACGATGATAAATTTCAAAGGATTAATGCAGAAATTGCCAGTTTATGTCCCGCAGCCCATAACAAAATTGTATCCAAAGCTGGTCACAACATCCATTTTGAAAATATCGATGAATTTGTCGGCGCTGTGAGACAATTTTATGATTGACAAAACTTACGCTAAATCTCTGTTTAATTCTGAGTGACGCGCGCAATCTCAGTGCTAATTATTCCCTATTCAGTAAATGTTATATCAATTTCAATTTCAGACTTATCATCGAAAATTTAAGCGTCCATTACAAACAAGTCACGGTGTTTGGGATATTCGAGCGGGAATTATCCTGAAACTTACGGACGAAAAAGGTCAAATTGGTTGGGGAGAAATTGCCCCTTTGAGCTGGTTTGGTTCCGAAACTTTTGACCAAGCTTTAGATTTTTGCACATCGTTACCAACTAATATTTCAAAAGAAACTATTTTCGCTATTTCCAGTGAATTGCCTGCTTGTCAATTTGGCTTTGAGTCAGCACTATCTAACTCGTGTTCAGGCTCTGCATCCATTCTACACGAGGCAGAAAATAGTCGGTACAGTGGTTTATTGCCCGCGGGAAAAACAGCTTTATCAGCTTTACAAACGCTTTGGCAACAGGGATTTAGGACGTTTAAATGGAAAATTGGTGTTGCTGCGATGGACGAAGAATTACAGGTTTTTCAGCAGCTAATCGAGGCAATGGATGATTTGGGCGATCGCGATCCAGTATTTTTACGATTAGATGCCAACGGTGGACTCAATTACTCCCAAGCTGAAACCTGGCTAAACACTGGCGACAATCTGTTAAAAAATCCAGACTTATCCGTAACAATTGAATTTTTAGAACAGCCATTACCTGTATCACAATTTGATAAAATGCTAGCATTGAGTGCTGTTTACAAAACTCCGATCGCCCTAGACGAATCAGTCGCCAATCTCGATCGCATCCAAGAATGCTACGAGGGAGGCTGGAGGGGAATTTTCGTCATCAAACCTGCGATTGCTGGTTCCCCATCCCAACTGCGGAAGTTTTGTGAAATCCACCCTATAGACGCTGTTTTTTCATCCGTATTTGAAACCCAGATAGGCAGACAAGCAGCATTGAATTTAGCAAGACAATTATCTCTTAATTCTAGAGCATTAGGCTTCGGCACCGATGACTGGTTCGACGACAAAAATCATTCAATCTTAGATTTTGGATTTGACATTACCACTGATAACTCAAAAAGTTCGTGAAAGCATCTATGGCAACAAATGTAACAGTAAATATTCTAAATATCGCATCCAGATTGCCTGATAATTGGCTGATTGGTGGTGAGAGTCGCCAAATTGGTCAAATAGTCGATCGCCTATTTCCACAACTAACCCACAATCAACCACAGCCCACACCAAAAACAATTTTCCTAGCCGAATCAGAACCAGTACAATTTATTGCCAGTTTCATAGCTGCTTGTGCCACCAAATCCCACATTTTTCTGTGCAATCCCAACTGGGGAAAATCAGAATGGCAACAAGTTTTTGATTTAGTCAAACCCGACTTAATTTTGGGATACATTCCACTTTGCGAAAGCAGATTTTCTTCATGTAGTAACCAATTCCATTCGCCGGATATCCATTCCTCCGAAACTGACAAATTACCATTAATTATGATTCCCACCGGCGGTTCATCAGGAAAAATCCGTTTTGCCATCCACACTTGGGAAACACTAACCGCATCAGTTCAAGGTTTCCAACAATATTTTCAACTCGATCGAATTAACTCATTCTGCGTTTTGCCCTTATATCACGTCAGCGGTTTAATGCAATTCATGCGTTGCTTTAGTACGGGAGGAAAACTGGCAATCCAGGTATTTAAAAGACTAGAATCAGGAGAAAAATGCCATATCAAACCCGAAGAATTTTTCATTTCCCTAGTTCCAACTCAACTGCAACGCCTGTTGCAAAACTCAGAGACAGCTAATTGGCTTCGACGATTTCCTACCGTACTTTTGGGCGGTGCTCCCCCTTGGCCAGAACTTTTGGCAGCCGCTAGAAAATATGAGATTAAATTAGCCCTTACCTATGGCATGACAGAAACTGCTTCGCAAATTGCCACACTCAAACCCGAAGATTTCCTAGCTGGAAATAACAGTTCTGGTCATATTTTACCCCACGCTCAAGTAACAATTCGTAGTGTTAAAGGCGAGATTTTGGACTATAATCAAGTCGGAAATATTGCAGTAAATGCTAAGTCTTTAGCCTTGGGTTATTATCCCCCAAAATTGGGTGATAGCGACTACTTTCAAGTAGATGATTTAGGTTTTTTGGATCGTAATAACTACTTAAACATTGTCGGACGCAACAGTGATAAGATTATTACAGGCGGAGAAAACGTATTTCCTGCCGAAGTAGAAGCCGCCATTAGGACGACTAATTTAGTTGCCGATGTGGCAGTCATTGGTGTGCTAGACAAACATTGGGGTCAAGTAGTAACGGCGATTTACGTTCCCACAAATACCACAGTTACTGTCACAGCTTTGCAAAGTGCAATAGAAGGTAAATTGAGCAAGTTTAAGCGCCCTAAATATTGGGTTTTGGCGGCACAATTACCGCGAAATTCCCAAGGGAAAATCAATCGCGAATTATTACAAGAAATGGCGATTGTGTCATATAAAATCCGTTAGCATCGGAATTATTAAACTCTCTATTATCTTCCTTCGCGTCCTTTGCGCCTTCGCGGTTAAATCATTCCGCTACAACCGGAATTGATATCATCTCCTGTTAGTCGGTAATAAAAAATGGTTTGTAGTGACGATTAAAGTCCTCAAAATTTGAACGCGACTAAAGTCATGACTACAAACCTATTGAATTCCCAATTACTACAAACTTAATAGCTGTCGCTTCCTTTCCAATTCTTGATTTTGAGCATCCACAAACTTCAACATTCGGTAAAGCACCTCTATTTGTGGCAACTTAATTCCTCTTTGCTCCGCTAATCGTATGGGATTCCCAAAAATCGATTCAACTTCGAGGGGGCGCAATTCATCGTAATCGATTTTCATGCTGGTGCGGTAAGGTTTCATTTTGTGAGTGTAGTCGAGCATATGTGGAATAAAATTATCGGGAATAATGCGATCGTAACTTTTCGCCCCCGCTACTACTTCCCTCATGATTTCTTCAATTAAAATCAGAGTATCGGGATTAGCCATCAGTTCGTCTGTTCTGGCATTCAATACTACAGACAGTCCATTATAAGGAATATTCCAAACCAGTTTTTTCCACCTCGACAAAAGTAAATCTTCGCTCACTTTAATCGGAACTTTGGCGTGTTTAAAATCGTTCGCTATCAGATTCAATCTATTAGTTATTTTTGGGGGATTATAGTCTTCGGAATATTCCCCCAGGGTGATAGTCCCGTAATCGAGATGGCAGATGTGACCGGGCCCAATTTTATAAGAACACAAAAAACACAGCCCGCCAATCACTCGTTCTGCACCGACTATTTTAGCTACTTCTGGTTCGATATCCAGTCCATTTTGCAATACTAAAACCACGCCATTATCTTTTAATAAACCAGGTAAAATCTTGGGCAATAAGTGATTTTGAGTGGTTTTTAGGGCTACAATTACCACATCGCATTTAGGCATTTTGTGCGCGTCGTGGTAGGCGCGGACTTGGGAGAGGGTGAAGTCACCTTCGGGAGACTCGACAATCAAACCGTGTTTTTTGACGCGATCGTAATCGCTGCGTAGCAAAAAATTAACTTCAAAACCGGCTTTTTGCAATTTAGCACCATAGAATCCGCCTAAAGCTCCGGTGCCGACGATGGCATAATTGCGATTGCGATTTGGCATATTAATCATCAATAAATAAACAGTACAAACAATCTAAAATCTAAAATTGGCTGAGCCACTGCATCAATTGTTCCGATAGCTGTCTTCTAGTTCGGTTAACTGAATCAATGCAGACGTGCTTAGTAACAGCCTTAGCTGCGGATTTCCCTGTAATTTCTCCCAAAAAAACTTGATAAGCAATTTCAAATTCATCGCCTGCAAGCTGTTTTGGTGTCAATTGAATAGTTAGGCGATCGCCCGCAAACATCGGGCGGTAAAAATCTACATTAGCATGAATTATCGGAATGGCTAGCTCGGCATTACTAAAAAATGCTTTGAGATTGATTCCCGATGCGGCCAGAGATTCTTCGTAAGCTTCATGGCACATCGCCAAGACGTTAGTAAAGTATACAACTCCAGCAGCATCGGTATCCTGAAAGCGGACAGTGCGGCTATAAGTAAAAGACATTTGCAGTAGGTTTGAGTTTTGAGGTTTGAGTTTTGAGTTAAAAATCTGGTATTTATTTAATTCAAAACTCATTAATTTTGTCCTGAGATTGATTTTTTAACCTTTGTTTTTAATCAACATCACGTCGATAATTTTGAGGGCAATTTCTTCGGAAATTTCCAAGGCAATGTACAGATCGTTCAAAAGCTGTTCTTCTTCTTCGGAAACTTCACCATCTGCTAAAGCAATATCAGTTGTCACCGCAAAAACAGTTTCTTTGAGTTCGTCGGGAAGTGTGGCTAAAGCCGCATTAAATAATACCTGAACTCCTTGTCTTTGCAGCAGCATCAGTAGTCGATCGAGCATTTTTTTCATGACATCATTCGGATAGCTTCTAAACAGTTGCATCCGAGATAAAGTGATGCTTAAGACTTGACTTTCGTTGTCATTAATGTAACCATCGGCTGCTACGGCAATTAGGGCGATCGCTGCAAATGCTTCGGCCGGCCCCAAAGTGACTTCACTATGTTGGCGAGTCTGCGCTATTTTATCAAATAAACCCATGGTAATTTCCTCATTCTTTAATGTTTGAATTGTACTACTTTTGTGAAAGAGCTAACTCTGCCTTCAGAAAATCTACAAACTGTCGCGCTGTTCGGCCCGATCGCCCATTACGGCGAGTTGCCCACTCTTTAGCCCGGTGTTCCAAATCTTCAGGTGCTAGTTGGATACCAGCCAGGAGTGCCAGATGTCGGACAATGGTTAAATAAGTGTTTTGATCGGCCGGTTCAAAAGTTAAAGTCAAGCCAAAGCGATCGCTAAATGAAAGTTTTTCCTGCACCGTATCCCAAGCATGAATTTCATCACCATCGCGGGGGCGGGGCCTATCGTCAAAAAACTCTCGAATTAAATGCCGCCTATTAGATGTGGCGTAAACAACTACATTTTGAGCTTTGGCGGTGACATTCCCCTCTAAAACCACTTTCAAGGCTTTAAAAGCATCATCATCTTCCTCAAAGGAAAGGTCATCTACAAAAATAATAAACTTTTGAGGAACACCTCGCAACTGTTCCATAATTAGCGGCAAATCTTGCAAATTGGATTTAGATACTTCAATCAAGCGCAAATTGCGATCGCCAAACTCATTCAACAGCGACTTCACCAAAGAAGACTTACCAGAACCACGACTACCGTATAGCAAAACGTGCAAAGCCGGATAACCAGCCAGCAAAAATTCCGTATTTTTGACCAAAGCATCTCGCTGCCAATCGCAGCAAACCAACTCTTTCAACTTGATGCGATCGGGATGATAAATACTCGCCAACTGACCATTTCGCCACTGAAAAGCGCGATATTCAGCAAATAAACCAGTACCAAACTTTCGGTAATATTCTGCCAAAGATTCCGCAGCACTAGACCAATTTTCCAGTTTTCCAGACAGAGGCAAATCATCACTTTCTTTGATAGTTTCTGAATGCCAAACCGGAGGTACAGCTTCCAGTTGTCCAGCGACTCGTACCCACTTACTCAACTGCTCCCCACTGCATTGATAAAGATTTTGTAACACTTGTAAATCATGTCGTGCAGCTTCTACTAAGGCGGGAGACAAACTGGCAAAATCTGTTTTCTGAGATTGGCGAGAAAAGGGGTTTTCGTCTTTGAGGATTTGGGAAATCAGGAAATCTTTCCAGCTCACATTTTGAGCAGCCTGAACTTTAAACCAGTTCCCATAGGCTGTCAGACAGTCAAAACCGCTGACTTCGCTGTGGTGCAGGGTTTGCAGCAAATCCAGAAAAGCTTGACCAGCAGGGCTTTTGAAGACAGATTGATATAGCAACAGGGATGCTGCTTGACGTTGGAAGTAGCGAATTTGGGCGATCGCACCAGAAGTTAGGGCCGACATAATTGCTGTTGTATAACGAAGTGAAATATCCCAGTGGGGTTTAATAAATTTTCTAACAATTCGTGACACTAATTGCAGGCAGCGCTGTATAAATTTAGATGCACTTGTGAAATCAGAAGGATAAAAAATGAATTTAGGTATAGCAGCAGCCCTGGGCTATGGGACTTTAACCCTGATTGGTGGCATCATGGGCTACGTCAAGGCAAAAAGCCAAGCCTCCTTAATTTCAGGTCTCGTTAGCGGTTCGCTGCTAATTTTAGCTGGTATCGCCCAGCTCATGGGACAAAGTTGGGGTTTGATATTAGCAGCAGCCATTTCTGCTGTTTTAGTAGTTGTGTTTATTCTGCGGTTAGTAAAAACTCGCAAATTCATGCCAGCAGGAATGTTAATTTTAGCCAGCTTAGCCTCTTTCGGAGCGATCGCCTACGAAATCAGCGGTCAATATCAATAGTCAGTGGACTGTTGACTGTTGTTGAGGGTTAGTTGTTATTTGTTATTTGTTTTGTTGGTTTTGAGTCTTGTAGAGTCTTGTTCCCAGGATATTCCTGGGAATACATACCTGGAGGCTCTGCCTCCAATAACCAATAACCAATAACAAATAACAAATAACCAATAACAAATAACCAATAACAAAAAAACAATAACCTATAACAAATAACCAATAACAAACAATAAATAACAAACAATAAATAACAAATAACCAATAACCAATAACCAATAACAAATAACTATTGACCAATAACTGATTCAATATGCTGCTGAACTTGCCGCAGTTGTTGGGACTGCAATTCCATCCAATCTTTTTCCGCCTCTCGCTGTTCCGGTGTTTCTTTCTGGTATCTCACCTGCTTATCTAAAAAATCATTGTAGAACCTCATCATTTTTTCAATAGTTTGAATTGCTAAATTAATCCGGTCTTCAAATATTAAAATAATCAAATTATCTATAATCGCTCCAATCACCTTACAACATTCTTCAAAATCGACCAAACTAATTCCCATATTGCTTTTATGCACCAGAGTTTCCACAGGAGTTTTGACCGTTTCTTTGAAAGTCTTCATATCAGAGATTGGCAAATATTTCATGGGTTCGGTAAACTTAGAGACAATTTCTCCGCCTATAGACTGTAATTGCTCTCTAAATTTAGATTGACTTTGGCTATCGAAGCATTCAATACAAAATTCAAGTTTTTCTATGTCTAGACCTTGTAATTCTTTAAAAATTGTATTAAGTTCATTTTCCACAATCAAAACTACCCGCTCGGCATGGGAATTCACTTCACTTCGTAACTCTTTATGTAAATTATTTTTCTCATAAAAACCGATATTATCTCTTTGAAACTTTTGCTGAGGTTCATCCCACAAAAACCACTGATTTTGTAACTTAGCAGCCTTTTCTTTCCAGAGTTGGCGCACTTTAACAACAGCTTCATATTTGCCATGTTTTCCTAAATTACGAATTCTCGCATCGCATCCGCTGAGTTTGCCAATTTGCTCCCAAATATCCACGGAAGATGCTTGAGCAATTCTCGGCTTGCTATGCCAGATATCCTCAGCATCAGATACATCTTTAAAACACACCTGAAGTAAAGCCTGGAGTCTGAGGGCAGATTGCTTGATTTCTTGAATGCAAGGTTGCACATCTACGCTGAGGCTAGTAGCTGACTTTTTCATTTCTAGGGATTTGTATTCGTCTGCGAGCAATCGATCGCTAAACTGGGTAATAGCCTGGAATACCTTGAGATATTCATTCATTTCGTTTTATTCCTCTCTCTCCCTAAATAGCATACAATACACAATATCTGCCTTTTTGAATGCAAACTGAGCCACAACATGAATTATGTATTCACCCCTACAACTCAGGCTCTACTCAATACTGGCAACCTGGTGCAGCCTGCTACCCAAACAGGAAAATTGCTGCCGGCTGCTAGAGATCCAGTGACTGGGGAGTTTGTGGAGATTGCCAAAATATTTTATCAATCAACGAGTGAAATTCCAGAAACTCGCGGAGTTTTAGGATTGCTAGCACACTTGGCAGGAGGTAGCCCCCTAGAGCCACTGGTAGCCCCTGTGCATCTGACAATGGCACCCTTGCAGATTGCTCAAACTCATGTGGGATTTCAAAAAATATACAGAGTGCTTAATTCCCTAAAAATTAATTTGGCTGTGATGCAAGCCACTACTGCTGTTATTGGTGTCGGGAATGTATCCCCCACCATTTTGTCAGCAGTAAATCTCGAACAAATATTACAATTAAAAGAAGAAGCAAAGCAGCAAAGGCTAAAAATTAAAGATGGTTTTATCGATCTCAGGCATATCCTCAAAGACAAAGGAGTAGAGGTAATTCAGCACATGTATAAGGTGGCTCATGACTCAAAATTTGAGGTACACCGCCTGCAACTGGTTAATGGTTATGATGTTTTTTCTAAAGGGATTAAACGCTGCCAGTCTGCCCTGACTGTAGGGGATGTGAAACTGCGGAATTCGGAAATTAATAGCGGGCGCGAAGAGTTGTTTGAGGCTTTAAAAATTTATGAAAATTCCTGTTTTTTGGAGGGGTTGTGTTCCGCGGGACAAATGAGGAAAATGGAATGCGTTTGGGCGATAGAACAGGCGATCGCCGTTACGTTTCAGTTGCAGCGGGCCTATGATATGGTTAGCGATCGCCTCCAGGAACTCCAATCAAAAATCCATCAACATTGTTTAACTGTGGTTAAAGAATGCCAATCGGAACTAGAACTAGATTTTTTATTTCCCGAAGTTATCAGAATTCTCGGTCACGATTTAAATGCGCTGGAATTTTGGCATCTGGAGGCTGATTGGATGCAAACTTTGTCCCCAAAAGATCAGCACCAATTAGCGAGTTTAGATCAACTAAGTGTAGATCATTTAAAAAGCACTATCCAGACTCCCTTCACCATAGTAGCCCCGGAATTTTCACTCTATGAAAATTTAAAGCCAAAGTCTCACTTTCTCTCCTTGCGAGACCAGCTAGCGATCGCCCTGAAGCCGGAACTCCGCCGAGGACAGGAATTTTATATCACCCAACAGGCGATCGCCACTGGATATCCAGCTTTAGCCCCCTCCAATTGGCAAGAAATATCAGATTTAACTGTAGCTAATCTCTACTATTATTTTAAGTTCCGAGAAGACTCAATGGACATTTATCCAAATCACGAGGAATTAGAGCAGTTGTCAGTTGTCAATTGTGGACTAAATTTAAAATCGAAAATCTAAAATCTCCCATCTCAAATCTAAAAGTCTCCCAGACAATGATTATCTCAGCCACAACTTAATAGTATTATCTTTAGAACCACTAGCAATAGTTTTGCCATCGGGACTAAAAGCCACCACATAAACCTCATCGGAATGTCCGGTCAAAGTATTCAGCAATTCACCAGTAGCCAAGTCCCAAATTTTAATAGTTTTATCCTTACTACCGCTAGCAATAAATTTCCCGTCAGGACTGATAGCAATCGATACAATATCATCAGAATGTCCCTTAAGAGAACGAATCAACTCCCCGGTTTCCAGATTCCAAACTTTAATACTTTCATCATAAGAACCACTAACTAATGTTTTGCCATCGGGACTAATAGCCACGGTTCTCACCTGGTCTGCATGACCATCAAGAGTCTTGAGCAACCTCCCAGTTACCACATCAACAATTGTAATTTTATTATCCTTAGAAGCACTTACCAAACTTTTGCCATCGGGACTAAAAGCCACAGAATAAACAAAATCTGTATGGTCTGGCAAAGTATTAATTAGTCTGCCATCTACAGCATCCCAAATCTTGGTTGTCTTATCTCCACTGCCGCTAGCAATTAGTTTACCATCGCGACTAATCGCCACGGACCAAACAGAAGCATTATGGTCAAGACTGCGAATCAATTGCCCTGTTTTCAAATCCCACAGCATCACTCTCCAAAAACCCGTACCAGTTACCAATCGCGAGCCATTTGAGTCAAAAGCAACGGACCAAACGGTGGATGAATCACCCTGAAAAGTACGGAGCGACTTACCTGTAGCTAAATCCCAAATTTGGATAGTTTTATCCTTGGAACCGCTGGCTAATATCAAGCCATCTGGACTAAAAGCCACTGCTCCAACTGCATCGGAATGTTGAGCAAAATTTTTGACTTTCGGGTGTTGCCAGCGGAGGCCTGCTTGGCATTGTTCCTGTAATTTTTGAGCTGATAAATAGCTAGTGGAAGTGTTAGCAATTTTTGGTATTTCGCCGATGCAGTCTTGATAATTGCTTTCTTGATAAAGAGCATTAATTTGATTAACTTGTTGCGAGTCTCTCGCCAGTCGCTGCTGCCATTCTTGCCATTTCAAATAGCCATAAATTCCGCCGATCGCCGCTAAAATAGCCGCCATTGCAGCTCCCGCAAGTAAAGGATTGAATTTGGGATTTTTCGGCGGGGCAGTTGGTGCGGTATTCTTGACGGTCAAGTCAGTTTTACCGTTTAAATTCAGCGGTGAGTAGGTTTCTTGACTGGGCGGCAAGTTGAGTGGAGAAATAGTTTCCCCAGGGGACTGATTGGACTTGCCGTGTCCTGCTAAGACTGTAGAAATTGCCTTATATAATTTCGAGAATAAAGATTTAGGGACGACTAATTCTTCTATGTTGGCGGCATCTTCATCCGTAAGTCCTAAAACTTGCTGCAATCGTTTTAATTCGTCGCGAGTTGTCGCCGAAAACGGATATTCTTGCTGCATTGCTTCTTGCAGTGCTTGTTCGTAGCGTTCCCCTTTTTCCCTGTATTTGCGGTAAGGATTTAATACCTCGTCTTCGATGGTTTCTGCTTCTTCTGGTAGCAATTCCAAGCTGACACGCAGTTCATCTAATATTCTGCGGCCGACAACTGTAATGTCGCCGCGACTGCTAGTGCGTCGATCGACTTCTTCGCGATATATGGTGAGTTTCGGAATGCGCGATCGCGAGCGATCGCCTATTTTTCTCAAATCGGCTAAAGCTTCCGACGCCGACTGATATCGTTCCCGAAAATCGTAGCGCACCATATTATCTAAAACATCAGCTAGCCCTTGGGAACAGTTTGCTAAATGCCGCCAAATTATTTCACCTTTATTAGAATTTTTCAAATCTCGCAGTTTCGGCAAATCGTAAGCCGGCACGCCAGTAATCGCTTGGATTCCCATCATTCCCAAAGCATAGATATCGCTATTGAGTTGGGGGTTATATTGAAATTGTTCGATCGGCATATATTCCAGAGTCCCGATCCGCACAGTCACCGGCGCTTGTCTTTGGGCTATATGTATTTCTTTCACCGACCCAAAATCGATCAAAACTAATTTATTGTCGGCATAGCGGCGAATTAAATTGGCAGGTTTGATATCTCGGTGAATTACTCCATGTCCATGTACAAATACCAAAATTTCTAACATTTCTTTCAGCAAAGAAATCATTTTTTCTTCTGTTAGTGGCTTGCCGGGGACAATCTCTGTGGATAAGGAGTGACCAGCAATAAATGATTCTACTAAGAAAAACTCTTCATTTTCTTCAAAATAAGCAAATAATTGAGGAATTTGGTCATGTAAACCGAGCTTTTCTAGAACTTCTGCTTCTTTTTGGAAAAGACGGCGCGTAGCATTAATTAATTTCGGTTCGCTGCTACCTGGACGCAGGTGCTTGACAAAACACTGAGGTTCACCTGGACGGCGAATATCTTTAGCCAGATAGGTTAGTCCAAATTCTCCTGTTTCTATGACTTCAATGATTTGATAGCGTCCATCTAAAAGTTGGCTCACCATGATAATAACGCAGCCTTTTTTTGGTTGATTTTCGCCAGAAACAGTTTTACTGTTGGGTCGGTTGTAGTCGAGTCTCCATTCCATCCTCTCCCCCTTCCCAAGGGGAGTAGGGGGGTGATGCAACCATCCTCTGATCGGGGGTTCAAGGAGCTAATCCTTCTTGCTTCTTCCTGACTCGGTTCCTGTCCTTAGACTACGGGAGCGGATCAACGCAGTCGTTGGATCTTCTTGCTTCAACATCCGCCATACTTTATTTTTTTAACATCTGCAAAGCTTGGTATCCCAAAAAGAAGAAACCCAAAGCACCCACTATCGCTATCCCGTCTGCTAATATATCGACGGTAAGAAATTCACCCATTGCAGTATCCTCTGACAACTGATATATATCCTCGGTTTTTCCCTCGCTAACCGGGTGTTTGGTTTGACCCATGAAGCCCCGTTGAGCGAAAGATGCTCACAAATTATAGCAAGAGCGATCGCCAAAATAACTTTCCGGGCGATCGACTAGCTTTTTGCTGTAATGTTTTTTAGTATTTAACCAAGTCAACTGCGTGACCGCGACGAAATTTTGAGGTAACATCACTTTGATATTGCTAACCCTGCTGATTTTTTCCCTAATTGTCAGTACAGCCTACACTAAGAATTTACGCCGATCGGTCGAAAATGCACCTCGAACGGGTAAAAGTCCGGCTCAGCAGTCAGCACCCTCTACTGCTCAGTTCCCTAAATTTTCTGTAATCGTACCAGCATACAACGAAGCCGAGAATATTCGGGATTGCGCGATCGCGATTTTGGAGAGTACACGGCTGTCTGTGGACAACCTAGAAGTTTTGATTGTAGACGATCGCTCCACAGATGACACACTGGCGATCGCCCAAACTCTCCAACAGCAACTTAATGACCCCCGCCTCAAAATACTAGCAGGTCAGTCCCGACCGGCCAACCAATATTGGGCGGGCAAAAACTGGGCCTGCGCCCAAGCTGTCGAGGTAGCAACGGGAGATTTCTTATTATTTATCGATGCTGATGTCCGACTCAAACCCCAGGCGATCGAAACCGCCCTGGAAACCGTCGAAACCGAAAAAATTGACCTACTAACCTGTATGCCCGCCCTGGTTTGTGAGTGTTTCGCCGAATGGTTAGTCCAGCCCTTAATGTTCAATCACCTAGCAGTTTGCTTCGACTTTACCGCCGTCAACGATCCGACAGTAGACAGTGCTTTTGCCGCTGGGCCATTCATGCTATTTAGGCGATCGGCCTACGAAAAAATCGGCGGTCACGAAGCAGTTGCTGGCGAAATTGTCGAAGATGTGGAATTATCCAGACGCATCAAACGTGCGGGTTTAAAGCTAGGACTTTATG
>NZ_JAHRFC010000031.1:0-64766 GCF_020883015.1 Microcoleus sp. CAWBG640 | reverse complement strand
TGAGCGAATCGGCTGTGTCCCACCAGTTGCGGGCGTTGCGGGCGATGCGATTGGTACGTTATCGCAAGGTGGGGAGACAGGTTTTTTATAGTTTACTCGATCGCCATGTTTTGGAACTTTATAATGCCGTGGCGGAACACTTAGATGAAGCCGATTAAGCTTTTGGGAATCGGGAATGGGGAATGGGGAATTGGGAATCGGGAATTGGGAATCGGGAATTGGGAATCGGGAATCGGGAATGGGGAATCGGGAATGGGGAATCGGGAATTGGGAATCGGGAATGGGGGAATCGGGAATGGGGGAATCGGGAATTGGCCATTGGTGTCAACTTAAGCTGTCAGCCCGCCAAGTTCGTTGGTCATCCCGCGAGTCCGACAGGGGTTGAAACCCCTGTCTAATAGAAGACAGTCCTCTCAAAGAGGACTAATGAGTTGAAAATTCTTCTCTTCAGTCCTCTTTAGAGCGTTCCACGGGCGCCGCACGCCCGTTATGGGTAAAAGAAACTGTCAAGCGATCACCAAAAGTTGTGAGCGATCGGATATATTATCCCTGTGTCCCGATAGTCAGACCGACAAGTCAATGGTGCTTAGAAGAGCCTGATTTAGATCGAGCTGCTAATGCCTTCCGTATTTATGTTAAAGCCCCGACTTTTTTAAGAAGTCAGGGCTCTCGGTATTATGTTTTTGAGGTTTGCTTAACTATTTAGTAAAGTACCCACAGACAATATTCCATACTACCTCATACTACATACCTGTTGATATAAAATTCAAAGTACACACCTAAAAAAAACTGTTTGAAACTAACTTTTATTCTGCACTATCCTGGGGTATAATTAGTCTGGGACACACGTATTGCCCACCATCCGTATCTCTACAAGGTCGCCTCGAATAATTCGACGTAAACAACTCAACTTCGTGATTAACCGTGGACTTAGCAGTCACAGGACTGGGCAGTGCTTTAGAAGCTGGACTTAGCTCCATTAGAGTTATAATTGCCAGTATTGTTGATGAAATCAAAACAGTAGGTTTCATTTCTTTGTTTTTTCCTCTTTTAAGCTTTGACGTGCCATTCCTATCCATATATCCTCATCCAATTCTTGAGAATCCGCATACTTAAGACAAATTTTCCACAAAGGTTGAGCTTCTTTCGTCTTTTGCATCCCTTCTAGAACTTGTGCTTTTAAACAGTAAGTAGCCGCTCTTTCGCTATCTATCTTGCTCGCTGCATCCAGATGTTGCAGCGCTTCTGGATATCGAGCCTGTTTCAAGCGAGCCCAACCCAAATTTTTGAGCAAAGAATATTTGACTTGATCGTCCTTAGCTAATTTTAAACCTTGCAAAAGCAAATGAACAGCAGCAGGATAGTTTTTATCGTGAAGAATATATAACCGCGCTAGGTTACTGTAAGCAGCAGGCAAACCCAATTTAGCAGCTTCGCGATATTTTCCTCGCGCACATCCCAAATCCTGTACCTCTTCGCAAAGCCATCCTAAATTATAAAGAGCAGTTCTGTTTTTGGGATCTAAAGACAGGGCTAATTGATAGGATTCTTGAGTATCAGCCAATCGATCCGCCTTATAGTTTTCAAATCCTCTATTATTAAAAAGGGATGCGAGTTCCGGCAACCCTATTTGCCAGCCACCAAACCCTACTGTCAGCATTAAGAGCAAAGCAGCCCACTTAGAGTTATGATGCTTTTTAGGTGGCTGTTTTATAGCATTAGAAATGTTAGCTAATGGTTTTGTGTTTAGCATATTTTGACTTGAAAGTAGAGAGATATTTAATTTGCCATATGGCGTAATGTTGACACTACGTATATGTATGCGACCATAGATTAATCCTTCATGGGTTCCGAGGGACTATCAGGAGAGTTGCAGAAAATCAATCACTAGACTTGGCTATGAACGAGAGATACCAAGGCTTTTAGACTTAATTCCTTCTTACTTCCCCCCTTGGGGGGGGGCTGGGGGGGGGGTGACTTCTTCCTTATTCCTTCTTACTTCCCCCCTTGGGAGTGACTTCTTCCTTATTCCTTCTTACTTCCCCCCTTGGGGGGGCTGGGGGGGGTGACTTATTCCTTCTTCCTTCCCCCATTGAGGGGCTCCCAGGGGTGACTTATTCCTTATGCCTTCTTACTTCCCCCCTTGGGGGGGGCTGGGGGGGGTGACTTCTTCCTTATTCCTTCGGTGATCATTAAAACTGCTTCATCGCGCGTTCCATATCCCGCTTGTCGTCGCGTTTCTTCATATCTTCCCGCTTGTCAAACAGTTTTTTGCCTTTCCCCAAACCGATATCAAGTTTTACCCATCCGCCTTTCAAATACATTTTTAACGGTACTAAAGTCAAACCTTTTTCTTCCACTTTACCAATTAATTTACGGATTTCCTGCTTGTGCATCAGCAGTTTGCGGGTGCGACGCGGTTCGTGATTAAAATAGTTGCTAGCACTTCTCCAAGGGGAAATATGAACGTTAATCAGCCACAGTTCACCATTGCGGACTAAAGCATATCCATCCCGCAAATTAGCTTTACCTTCCCGAATTGATTTGACTTCGGTTCCCTTCAACTCGATTCCCACTTGATATGTATCTATAATTTCATAGAGATGCCGCGCTTGTCGGTTATCACTAAGAATTTTGTATCCTGGACTTTTTTCGCTCATTGTTATCTTCCCTTTATCTCCCTTAAAATTATTATAACTCTAGCTTCTCTGTAGAGAAAACAGAAGCTTGACAAAACTTAAATTACAAGTCTAGGCATTACCAATTTTGCTGAGCTAAGATGTCACTAACGTGAATGTCAAGCGGTATCATGCAGCGCACCAAGATTCCTGATTCTGGTATCCCAGATTCTGTCAGTCCCCATCCTGCGGTTAATTTGGTTTTGCTAGCTCCTTCTGTGCTCGCACTCACTTGGTTTTTAGCCAACATCTCGGCTGTTAAGTGGCTGTTATCCTCGTTGGTCGAGATACCAACTCTCTACAAGATACTAATTGGTTTATTGATTGTAGCATTAGTCGTGCGATCGATTGGGAGTTCCGGACGATCGCACCCATCAATGCCAAAATTTGTTTTGAGGCGCTATCCCCTGCTGCTGATGTTGGGGGCCGGCATTTGCTCGATCGCACTTCAGTCCATAATTGATATCAAACAACTCACCGTACTGCTGTTTATCCTAGGAACCTACGGATTGTACGGCTTGTTCTGTGAACCCTACTTTTGGCAAAAAAACTTGCCAGTTGCAGGCTTATTGGCTTGTATTTTACCATTCAACAGTCAGTTAAATAGCGGTTTGGGTTTACCAGCGCGAGTGCTCACGGCTCAGGTAGTAGAACAATTGCTTTCTGCTTTGCAAATCGGAGCTATTTCTTCCTACGATATCATCGTTTTAGAAAATGGCATCGCCCACGTTGACGTACCTTGTAGCGGCATTAAAACCTTATTTGTTGGGACACTTTTTTTATTGGCTGCGACCTGGATCGAAAGTCGCAAATTAGGCTTAAAATGGCTGGCATTATGCGCCACTAACTTCTTAATGTTAGTTTCTGCTAATGCGGCGCGAGTTGCAGTGCTAGTGCTAGTTGCCCAAGTTTTCAAACAGCCAATGTATGCTGAAATTCTGCACGTACCTTTGGGGATTGTGGGATTAATTTCTGCTTGTTTTTTCACTTGGCTGATGTTGCAAAAAATCCCTAAATTTCCAGAATTACAACCAAGTAACCTTGCCACAAAAGACAACTCAGAAATATTCATAAATCAGCCTTTGGCTAAACTCGGAGTAATTGGAATAGTCGGGGTTTTGGCGATTATCGCTCAATCATATCATGTGGAAAGTGCAAAAGTGGCGATCGCGCCCCTGAACATCCCACCACAAATTGTATCAGAGTCGATCGCACTCAACCCCAGCGAACAAGAATTCTTTGGTAATTACCCCGAAACAAAGACAGGAAAAATCAGATTTGTCTCAGGCAATTTGCGTGGTTCTATGCTCACAGTCGCTAGCACATCTTGGCAAACTTATCACGCACCAGAGTTATGTTTTATCGTGAGTGGTATTCCAGTCGATCGCCTCGAAAGAAAACAGCTAACATCTACTATATTAGCGCGCTGGCTGTCTCTCAAAAACAACCAACTATCCGCCACCTACTGGCTCCAATCCACCCAAGGAACAACAGATAATTTCTTGTCACGTATCAGCAGCGATATTCGTCATAAAAATCAAACTTGGGTGCTAGTTTCAATTCTATTTGATAATCTTGTGAACCCCGAAAGTTCTGAAATACAAGACTTCGTTACCTCTATCCATAATGCAGTCAATCTTAGCTTAAAAGGATGAAAAAATGAAAAGATTCAAACTGGCACTTAATATAATCTTTCAGTCAATATTCTGGCTGTGGAATCTCACATTTCTATCAATTGTTTATTTGGGGATTTTACCCTATGTGGGAATACCATTAATTCAAGCCACCATTGATGGAATTATCCCCCTGGAATTTGCCTTAACCCTAACAGCAATGGTCGCAGTACCTACAGTATCTACCATAATCGGAGCCAGGTATTTGAGGAAGCAACCATTGCAGCTAATGCGCCTGTTTTACGGAGTTGAAGCACCGCTATTTTTGCTCTGCTTAATCCGCTTATTCCTGCTGCGGCAACTTACTCCAGCCAGTTCTCAAATCATCGCTACTATAGCCTTATGTATAGGAGCATTTTTAGTTGAAATCCTGTACGGATATCTGGGGAAAACAGAAAATACTGAATCTGAATTAGTCTGGAAAAAATTCCATGAAAAGCAGTTTTTCTTAACTAGCTTAATTGGACATAAAAACAGTGCATCTATTCAATTAGCATTTCATAGTTTAATGCTGGTGGTTGGTACTTGGGCTGCCACGTTGCTAATGTTTTACGCTTTACCTGTCGCCATTGTGACCATCGTGGGATTTTTGAGTTTTGCTTGGGTGCAACCACTTATAGAATCTTTGAAATACAGTTCATTATCTATAATTTGGTGGCTGCCATTCTCCTTAATTATGTTTGGGTTTACCTCCAGTTTATTCGTGGTAATGCCTTCACTTTACGGCTTTCTTTATATCCAATCTGGGCGCAAAATATTTCGCAGTTTTGCTTCCCAGTATGGAAAAAGTCAGGCGATTATCGGAAGCTTAGGAGTCATCGCAGCTTGGATAGCTATTTTTGCAACTTTGCAGCAACAGCCACAAATTCAAGCACTGAAAATGCTGGCGAATCCACCGAAAGATGAGAGCAGCAGACAGACTTTGTTAGCGAAATCTGATATAGTGCGATCGGGCTTAGTCAACGCTTATTTGTATCCTTACCGCTACCTCAGCACAGTGGAAGAAAATAACCACATTTATGAGATGTACAAAAACACTTTAAATTTGAATAAAGGTGCGGCTCAGGCTGTCCAGAACAGCTATAATTTTCTAATGTCTCCCTTTTTGTATCAAGGCTCTGAGGCAGATGTGAAGAAAGCCGAAAAACTCTACGGTGAATTCTTTGATACCGAATTGCAAAAAGGTGATGCCGAAGCAGTCAAACACGCCGTACAATCCACCTCAAATCGGGAAGAAGCTAAAGCAGGTTTGCTGAATGTCAATCAAGAAAAAGTATGGTTGCAATCCCAAGAAGTAACAGTGAAAGAACATGGTGATTGGGCTGATATTCAACTCTACGAAGTTTACAAAAATCAAACACCCAACTTGCAAGAAGTATTTTACTACTTTTCGCTGCCAGAAAGCGCCGCAGTAACAGGAATTTGGCTTGGTGATACTGGGGATTTGAAAAAACGTTTTCCATTTACTGTATCGCCACGAGGTGCCGCTCAGCAAGTCTACAATCAGCAGGTGAGAGAAAATGTCGATCCGGCTTTGCTAGAACAAATTGGTCCGAAACAATATCGCTTGCGGGCTTTTCCCATCCCTGCTAAACGAGAATTTAGACAAACTGACGGGCCCACGGAAATGCACCTGTGGCTAACTTACAAAGTCATGCGACAAGCACAAGGTTGGGCTATGCCGAATTTAGCTGAAAAACGCAACATTTTTTGGGACAAAAAGACTCGTCGCACTATGGCGGGGAAACAGGTAAACTACAATGCAAAAGAGGCAAAAGAAATTTGGCTTCCAGCATTTTTGCCCGCAGTTGCACCGCCAGAAATTATACCACACCTAGCGAACTTACCGGAAAAAAATACTATTTTTGCTCAGCCACTGATTGATGTAAATTACTTTTTGCCACAGGTAAAAAAATTAGCCTTGGTGCTGGATACTTCTCGCAGTATGGCGACGGAAACTAAAGAACTCAAGGATAATTTTGAGTGGTTGAAAAAGAATATTTTAGCCACAAATAATGTGGATTTATATGTGTCGAGTGCGCCCGGTATGTCCCCGAAGTTGGTAGAAAATTTACGCAGTTTTAATGTAGAAAAGTTAACGTTTTATGGTTCGATTCAATTGAAGGATATTTTGCAACAGTTTGCTCAGTTGCGTGGCGATCGCACTTATGATAGTGTATTCTTGGTGAGCGATCGCCATAGTTACGAATTATCAGACGATCGCAAAAACGCAATTTCCATGCCCTCACCGCTGTGGACAGTGCATTTGGGAGGTTTACCACCGGGTTATGACGACGCTACTTTAAAGGTGATTCAAGATAGCGGTGGCGGGGTTGCTACTGATATTAAAGAGGCGATGCAGCGAGTAGCGACGACAGCAGCATCTGGCAAGTCTGTAATTAGTGTTGTTGATGGCTATGCTTGGAGTTATGCCAAAAAGCCGAAATCGGACAAGACTCTGCAATCTGCGGCTGCTACAGAATTAAAAAATGACAAAAATCAAGGTTTTAAACCTATAGCAGCGCGACAATTAATTACGGCACTTAGCAAACAGAAAACTTCCAATCAATTGACTCAATTGGATGCGATGCACTCCCTGGCAAAAACCTTTAATGTAGTGACACCTTATTCTTCCATGATTGTGTTAGTGAATGATGACCAAAGAGAGCAGCTAAAACAAGCAGAAGCGAAAACAGATCGATTTGAACGCAAGGTAGAATCCGGTAAAGAAGAGTTGACTAAACCGAGCAATCCTTTGAATGTTTCGGGGGTTCCTGAACCGGCGGAATGGCTGCTTTTGGGGTTTGGCGCGATCGGGCTTTTGGCGATTTTATACCGTCAATGGCGATCGAAAATAGTATAAACTACGCACGATCCCAGAAACCGGGTTTTTCACCTAATTTAGAGTGTGTAACCAACTATTTCGTAAAACACCCGGTTTCTTTGTCGGAGTGCGTAAATCCTGTAATTACTGAAACTATTGCTATTGTGGCATTTTCTTACTTCCCTCTTCTATAGTGAGTCTAAATAAGTCCTAAAACTCTCTTCTCTTTCCGTTCTTCGCGTTCTTCGCGCCTTCGCGGTTCGTTATATAACTAATTGATTTCTACAAAAACGCGATCGCCCTCAATCTTAATCGGATACGATTCGAGAGAATCCGCAGGTGCATTCAAACATTTACCGCTATCCAACCTGTACTGATATTTATGAAACGGACAAGTAATGATACCGCCACTTACCTTACCCATGTCGATGGGATATTCCAAATGAGTGCAAGCATTGCGGTAACAAGTGACATTCATGCCTTGACGGTTTAAAATCAGTGAAATCTCCTCAACTTTTACTCGTAAAATATCCGATTCGGGAATCTGATTGAGCGCTGTTATTTCTACCCACATATGATTTTTTGATTTAAATAAATTATGACAGAGATCTTGCACCATTCTCAATTAGCTGTAGGGGCGGGTTCACCAAAGGCCTTTCGGGTTGCAAACAGGTTAAATAAACCCGCCCTCCCTCACCAAAAATCCCCTTATTGACATTGCTGCAAGATCTCAGTTATGACGGACTGATTTGCTGCTTCAGCATCAGGATAAGTTCCAGGTTGCAAATGTAGCTCAGCTATGAGATAATATATCAAAAATTTCTATTTATGAAAATCAAAATCTTGACGGGACTCCTGACAGGGCTAGTTGTTGCTGCTAGCACAGTAGCGCTGTTTAGTCAACCCAGCCGTGCGGGAAATAATAGCTTTTTTTGCGCTACTCTCAACAGACAGCCTGTCACCTTCGCTCGAAACTCGCGGGGGAGTGTACCCCTTGTCCGCTGGACTTCTAACAGCTATTTTCCGCCGCCGTGGACTGCTCAAAGACGCTGCCAAGAGGTAGGTCGAAGATTTCAGCGAAACTACGACAACGGTACTCTCAAATATATTAACACTGGGACTCTGAACGGAGAACCGGTGGTATGTGCTGCTGTTAACAAAGACGATGCTTGTACGAATAGGACTTTGCTATTCACTCTCAAGCGGGGGAGTGATGCTGACGCTACTTTGCAAAGATTGATGGATCGTCGCGGGTTGGCTTCTGGATATGTACTATCTGAAACTGGGCCTGGTTCTGTTGATGTGGAGAGGTATCTGGAAGACACACCGGTTGAGGAAAATGTTTCTCCTATGTCTCCCTAGGTGACTATTCATTATGGGCGATCGATCGCCATAGGGCGTGTTTTGAAACCCGGAGATCCCCCCTAGCCCCCCTTAAGAAGGGGGGGACAAGAGAGCATTCAAAGTCCCCCTTCTTAAGGGGGATTTAGGGGGATCGAAGCTTGGATACAAACGAGAGAAACCCAAGAAAACTCAAAGTCCCCCTTCTTAAGGGGGATTTAGGGGGATCAAACCTTGGATACAAACCATAGAAACCCAAGAAAACTCAAAGTCCCCCTTCTTAAGGGGGATTTAGGGGGATCTAAACTTCGACTCCAACGATAAAATCCAAGAAAACTCAAAGTCCCCCTTCTTAAGGGGGATTTAGGGGATCGAAGCTTGGATACAAACGAGAGAAACACAGGACAACTCAAAGTCCCCCTTCTTAAGGGGGATTTAGGGGGATCGAAGCTTGGATACAAACCATAGAAACCCAAGAAAACTCAAAGTCCCCCTTCTTAAGGGGGATTTAGGGGGATCGAGCCTTCGATACAAACCATAGAAACCCAAGAAAACTCAAAGTCCCCCTTCTTAAGGGGGATTTAGGGGGATCAAACCTTCGATACAAACGAGATTTCCGAAGGTACAAATTAAATTAAATTCAACTCATCTCTTCCATTCACCAATAAAATCAATGAACTTCTCTAACAAAATTCCCATCGCCTTAATCGGTACAGTTGCAACTATTGTCATCGCCCAACCAGCCACATTTGCCGCAATATCTGCTGATGAAGTCGGCAAAATCGCTAAATCAATTACAGTCCTGATAGACAGTAAAAATCCCGGTTCTGGAATTATTATTAAGCGAAATGGCAACACTTACACGGTGCTCACAGCCCGTCACGTTTTCAAAGATGCTCAAGCTAAATATGAGATTGTCACCCCTGATGATAAGCGGTATTTGCTCAATTATAGCAGTGTGAAAAAACTGCCAAATATTGACTTAGCAGTTGTCGAGTTTACCAGCACTCAAACTTACAGCGTGGCTAAGATTGGCAACTCAGATTTGGCGACAGAAGGGAAAGCTGCTTATGTGGCAGGTTTTCCGAAGACTTCAGCGGCGATTAATACTTCGATTTACAATTTCACGGATGGGCGGATTACTGCTAATGCTTCTCGACCTTTAGAAGATGGTTATGCGTTGGTTTATAGTAACAATACGCTGCCGGGAATGAGCGGTGGGCCGGTGTTGAATGAGAATGGCGAGGTGGTGGGAATTCACGGGAGGGCGGATACGAGGGCGGCGGAATCTAGCAGTATTAATCAGAATATTCAAATTGCTAAGACTGGTTTTAATCTGGGGATTCCGATTAATACGAGTTTGAGATTGTTGGCTTCGTCTCAAGTGGATTTAGGGGTGAAGGTTCCGAGTGCACCTGTGGCGACTGGGCCGAAAGCTGATGATTTCTTTATTCAGGGTATGGAAAAATTAAATAAAGGAGATTATCAGAATGCTATACAAGATTTCAATCAAGCAATTCAGCTTAATCCTAATTATGCCGATGCCTACATAGGTCGGGGAACAACCCTAAATGTTTTGGGAAATAAGCAGGGTGCTCTTGATGATTATAACCAAGCTTTGCGAATCAATCCCAATATTATTAGTGCTTATGTTGGTAGGGCAATGATACGGATTGATAAAGATAAGCAGGGTGCAATAGATGATTTGAATCGAGCTGTGGGAATTAATCCTAATGATGCTGATTCCTACAACAACCGAGGAATTGCTCGCTCTTTCTTAAAAGATAGGCAGGGAGCAATCAAAGATTATACGCAAGCCCTGAGCATTGAGCCCAGCCGTTTTGATTTTTACTTTAACCGGGGCGTTGCCCGCAAAGATTCGGGAGATCACAAGGGTGGGCTTGCAGATTTCAGTCAAGCTTTGCGAATTAATCCTAACTTTGCCCCAGCATATAAAGCTCGCGGGTTCGCACGCTATAAACTGGGAGATAAACAGGGTGCAATTCAAGACTTACAAAAAGCCTCAGATTTATTTATGGAGCAAGGAAATATAGATCAATACCAAGATACACTAAAAATAATTAGGATATTTAGGATATTTTAATATTATCAGGTAGAATCAATGAACTTCTCTAACAAACTTCCAGTCACGTTAATTGGTGCAGTTGCAACTATTTTCATCGCACAGCCGCTAGCAGTTTTTGCCATATCTCGCGAAGAAGTGGACAAAATTGCTGAATCAATCACAGTGTTAATTGACAGTAAAAATCCTGGTTCCGGTGTAATTGTCAAGCGGGAAGGCAACGTTTATACGGTGCTGACAGCCCGTCACGTTTTCAAAGAACCTGAAGCTAAATATGAGATTGTCACCCCTGACGAGAAGCGTTATTTGGTCACTTACAGCAGTATCAAAAAAATGCCAAATGTTGACTTGGCTGTTGTGCAGTTTACCAGCAGTCAAAATTATACTGTGGCTAAGATTGGCAACTCAGATTTGTCAATCAGAGGGAAACAGGTTTATGTGGCTGGTTTCCCGAAGACTTCAGCAGCAATTAAGCGCTCGATTTACCAATTTGAGAAAGGGGAAGTCACTGCTAATGCTTCTCGACCTTTAGAAGATGGTTATGCCTTAGTTTATAGTAACAATACGCTGCCGGGAATGAGCGGAGGGCCGGTGTTAAATGAGAGTGGAGAGGTGGTGGGAATTCACGGCAGAGGAGAAACTACGATTGTTAAATCTGATATTGACCCGACGATTGCCGTACTTAAAACTGGCCGAAATCTGGGGATTCCAATTAATACAAGTTTGAGATTTTTGGCATCAGCTCAAGTGGATTTAGGGGCGAAGGTTCCGAGTGCGTCAGTGGCGACTGGCCCGAAAGCTGATGATTTCTTTATTCAGGGTGGGGAAAAGTATCAGAAAGAAGATTATCAGGGTGCTATAGCAGCTTACGAGCGAGCAATTAAACTTAATCCTAATTATGCCCTTGCCTACAATAGTCGGGGGGCTGCCCGTTATAAATTAGGTGACAAGCAAGGTGCGATTGATGATTATAGCCAAGCTTTGCGAATAAATCCTAACTTAGCTTCTACCTACAGCAACCGGGCGGCCGCTCGTGGAGAGTTAGGAGACAAAGAAGGTACGATCTCAGATTTCAATCGAGCTTTGCAAATTAATCCTAACTTTGCTGATGCTTACTTAAACCGGGGGATGTTTCGTTTTGCTCGATTACAAGACTACCAAGGTGCGATCGCTGATTATAGCCAAGCTTTGCGAATTAACCCTAACTATGCTAATGCCTACTTCTTGCGAGGAAATGCCCGTTCTGACTCAGAAGCTTACCAAGCTGCAATTGAGGACTATCAGAAAGCAGCCGACTTATTTCAGCAACAAGGAGATAAAGGTCTGTATCAATATACTCTAAAGATGATTCAAGTAGCTAGAAATTCTGAAAAAAACGCGCCAAATCGACCAATCTCTAACAACATACTCAGTATTTATTACTCATTAATACCCGGTAAATCCTCTGTACTTCCCTCCGATGGAAGTCTGTACGAGCTACATACTTTTGAAGGAAGAGCAGGTCAATCAGTTACAATTAACGCAGAAAGCCGTAATTTTGATATTTCTGTGGCACTCTTTAGCGCGGATGGAAAAAAGCTAGCAGAAAATGACGACATCAGCCGATCGAATTCCAATTCATCCCTCACCGTCACCTTAGCTACTAGCGGCCTCTATGTCGTGAGAGTCAATGCTAATAAAAAAGGTGAACAAGGTCAGTACACTTTGACAGTCCGCTAGTATTAAATTACCTACAGACTTTTATAATGACTCAACAGCCCAGAATACCCGATTTAGAGACAAGACAACAAAATGTTGCTAGGATGCGAGAATCTTGTCGCCTGCTTGATGCTTGGACGCTAAAATTAGATGAAGTGCTGGCAATGTTAGAAGCTGATAACCGCCGTCAGCGACAAGAACGTTTAGATGGTAAATATAGGCGAGTACCAGAAAAAGTAGCCGAATCCTAAATAATTGCCCAAACCTTTTGACTACAATATCTGTTGCTCATTTGATGGCAAAATAAGGATTAACTATCATTATCTAATTTCAGGGGAGGAATTTGATCGGCAGTTAAAGTAATTACTTTGCCATCTTGCCAAATGCTAATTGATTCCCCTAATTTCCGGTGTTTTTCTATAGCTTTAGCAATAGCAATTTTAACCCCAGCATCAATTTTTTGATGGAGTTCTGTTAGAGTAATTTGCGGTTTACGATCCAAGGGTGATTTGGTTCCAGATTGGGGGTTCATAAATAATGACCTCTTGATTGTTACCGGATGCTGCCACTAATTGAGGTTGACTTTTAGTATTATTATACACCATCCAATTATCGCATAAAGGTAAATACAAATCTATTAAGTTTTTCCGTCCCCGTTCGTAGCGACGGCGGATAGTATCTTCTGGGATATTGTGGCCCCCACTTTCTACCCGTCGGCGTACCCGCGCAATGGCTAATTCAGGACTTTGTAACCAAAAATAAATTAAGTTGATTTGATAACCTTTAGTTTTACACTCTCGCAAAAATCGGGCAAAATTTCGAGCAGCTAGAGTAGTTTCAAAAGCAAAATCAGCTTCAGCCTTGACTAAAGTTGATAGTCTTTCTAACATTAATCGTCCCGCTTGAATAGCTACAGATTCAGGGTTAAAAGGAGAAAGACCCGCCGCTATTTCATCGGCGTTGACATATTCAAAAACTTCTAGGAAGTAAGGTAAAATTTCCCTAGCGGCGGTGGTTTTCCCAGAACCGTTAGCACCGCCAATAATGTATAAATTAGGCATTTAATAATTATTAGTTTCTCAAATATTCTGTAGTTTGCGCGTCCAATCTCCTATCCCCTTATAGCAAAATTCCCAATCTGCCAAATCAATTTCCCACAAATTACTAACCTTTGATTCTAGATTGACGATAAAAACTTCATCTTCAGAAAGTCGCTGGTTAAAAGTGAGATAATCCATCCCATATTTAGCTTGATACTGAGCATTTCTGTGTCGAAGTTCAGCAACTTTTGCGGTAATCTGCTCGATGGTATAGCGTTGGATTGCCAAATCCATAGCCGCCTGCAAATCACCCAAAGCACTCAACACTTCAACATATTCGTCTTTGATTGATACTGTCACCATAATCTGACAACTGCCTCAATAAATTTATTTGCTGTCTTGAACTTCCAGCGACTTAATCATTTTCTCAACAACCGGCAAAAACTGATCATACTTCCCCGCTTCCGCCTCATAGGTTATCAAATAAGCCTTGTCATTTTTCATTGTCCAAACATTCAATTTTTTAAACTCTTCATTCCCTTCTTTTGTTGTATAAACAACTCTATACCCGTTTTTCCCAGCCAGAGTAGATTCTTCCTCTTTATCTATCTTAGCATTTTTATCTAAATGCAGGATTTCTTGTTTAGATAACTTGGTATATTCATCAAGGGTTTTATTATTCGTCGTAGGTTCGACTGTCACAATCAACCGTTCTTGAAATTTATCGCCCTCGTTTTCTTTAGGTGAAATAAATTGAACCACCTCTTTGGTAACGGCGTTAGACTCTTCTTGTTTAGTCCAATTATCGGGATATTTGATTTTAATACCTTGGGCTGTATTGTCATAACTTGCCAGATTATCAGCAGCCTCCAATCCCAGAATTATTCTAATTTCTGGTGTCAGAAATCCTGCTACACCAAATATAGCAGCCAAACCAACCCCAAGCAAACCAATTATATGATCTCGCGTCCAGTTACTCATTAATGTCAATAAGTTAGGAGATGATATTACAGTAGTAGATGTTGAAATTCTCCTCAAATTATTGAGAGCTTGCAACACCTCTGCGGCTGACTGGTAGCGATCGCGAAAATGATACCGCACCATTTTGTTTAAGATATTAGCAAAGCCGTCGCTAACTTGAGCCCGATCGCGCCAAACAATTTCACCATTAGCATCCTTTGGTAACTCGTGAGGAAGTATCCCCGTCAGCCATTCAATCCCAGTCATTCCCACAGCATAGATATCGCTGCCAAAGTTAGGATGTCCGTTATTTTGTTCTGCTGGCATATAGCCATTTGTGCCGATGCCAATAGTCGGCGGATTTGACCCTGTGGTGTTAACTATGTGAGTGCTAATTCGTTTAACAGCCCCAAAGTCAATTAAGAATATTTTGCGATCGGAATTGCGCCTCATTAAATTAGAAGGTTTAATATCCCGGTGGATGACTTTGTGCTGCTGAACAAACACCAATATTTCTACTATCTCCTGCAAAATAGCCATAACTTCCGACTCGCTAAGCCGCTGGCCAGGGGTAATTTCTTTACTTAAATCTCTCCCCTCAATCAACTCTTGAACTAAATAAAATTCCTGATTTTCCTCAAAATGATCCAAAAGTTCAGGAATCTGAGGATGAGTTCCGAGATTGTGGAGAGTGTCTGTTTCTGTTGTAAATAAACGTCTAGCTATCTCTAGAGTTTGCGGATCGGTAAACTGCGGCTTGAGTTGCTTGACGACACACCGAAGATTACCCGATCGCCTTTTATCTTCAGCCAGGTACGTCTGACCGAAACCACCGCCTCCCAAGTGTTTGATAATGTGGTAGCGTCCTGCGAGTATTGGTCCTTGCATAAGATTTATGTTGGGTAGCAGTAATGTGGGGGCTGAACTATTGATAGTTTAGTTTAGTTTGGGAAACCTGTCATGTATAACAGCTAGCTTCAGACTATCTCGATTTTGTCGAGTATTAGGGATGAATCTGACTCAAAATCACCCGCAACCGATCGTAATCATCCTTCAACAAAACACTCAAACTCCTCCCCGCTTCCACCAACCAAGATCGATCGCGCTTTCGCAACTGATAAACCTCCCGAATCGCCGCCGCCGTCAGCGCCTCCACCGGCGCATTAGCCACCCCCAGCAGCGTCCTCAAAAAATCCAACTGAGCACTAAAATCAATCACCTCATCCGGTTCGCACCGATACACTGCCTGGTGAATTTGCGGCGGCCGTGGCGGAATATACTGATAAATAGTTCCCCGTTGTGGTGCATAACCGTTCAAGCTTTCACCAGCCGTTTCAAAACCCACAATTGCCGATCGAAACTCGGTCTTTAACATCGCAAAAATCTGCGGTTGTTCCTCCCGCAACTCTTGCAACGACATCCCCAAGGCCCGTGCTCTGTGCACCGTGTCGATCGGGCTAGTTGTCGCATGATAAACTATTGCTATCACCAGATTTCCCGACTGTTCGTCCGTCGCTTTCACCCAACTCCCGAAAGGTGGCATCGGTGGAAAACTCAAGTCTTCTGGATCTAAACATTGGGCTAAAAATTCTGTAGTTGTGGTTTCAATAATTTCGCCAATATGGTCGTTGAGACGCTCTTTCTCTGGAAATTGGGGGAGGTTTATACGCATCTTGGGAATTGGGAATTGGGAATTGGGGATTGGGGATTGGGGATTGGGAATTGGGAATTGGCAGTACCCTGAGCGTAGTCGAAGGGTCGAAGGGTTATTGATTATTTGTTATTTGTTGGGTGGGGGCGGGTTTATTGAGATTGTTGATACTTCTTATATATTGTTGGTGAACCCGCCCCTACGAAAATTCATCAGGAAATAATTTGACTATTTGGTTCGGCCTGCGGTAGCATCCACAAGTTCTAATTGTGACAGCCGAAATGAAATCAGTTTGTCCCAATTGCCACCTTCAAATAGTACCGCGACTTTCCCGTCGGTGACTCGCTGGACAAGTCCTTGAAAGCCGTAGTAAATCTCGGTGGTATCTTTAACTCGAACTGCTGAACCTGGAAAAATCATATTTTTTTGAATGTTGTGTTTGCTGTTTATAGCTTACCGTTTTTTGGCGATCGAGTTTGGAGACGGCAGTGCCCATTGGTGTCAACTTAAGCTGTCAGCTCGCCAAGCCCGTCTGTGGGCCCGCGAGTCCGCCAGGGAATGAATTCCCTGTCTAATAGCGAAAGTCCTCTTAAGAGGACTAATGAGTTCTTCAGTCCTCTTGAGAGGACTTTCGCTTTGAGACAGGGGTTTCAACCCCTGTCGGACTGTGGAATGAACGTTAAGTTGACACCAATAGGTATTGCCGTCTCCTGATTTAAGCTAAGGCTGCTACAGAAACTTTACCCGCAATCCTACCCGCGATCGCCCGCAACTCCCTCGCCGAAGCAGAACCCGGTTGTCCCACCACAATTGGTACACCGGAATCCCCACCTTCCCGCAACGGAATTTCCAGCGGAATCCGCCCTAACAGCGGCACTCCCAACTCCTCCGCCGTCCTTTCCCCGCCACCAGAACCGAAAATATCATATTGCTTATCCGGCATATCCGGCGGCACGAAATAGCTCATATTTTCCACAATTCCCAACACCGACACTCCTAACTGCTGGAACATCTTCAACCCTTTGCGGGAATCCAACAGCGAGACAGTCTGCGGCGTAGTCACAATCACCACACCGGCCATTGGTACCGCTTGGGCCATCGTTAACTGCGCGTCTCCAGTACCCGGAGGCATATCCACAATCAGATAGTCCAAATCGCCCCAATTCACTTGGTAGAGAAACTGCCGAATGATCCCATTCAACATCGGGCCTCGCCAAATTACAGGCTGGTCTTTCTCAATTAAAAAGGCCATCGACACCAATTTGACGCCGTAATTGAAGGCTGGTTGAAGGGTTTCGCCACTTTTTCCCTCTTGAACCATGACTTTTGCATCACCGAGTCCCAACATGGTCGGGTCGTTGGGTCCATAGATATCGGCATCTAGCAAACCGACTTTAGCACCGGTTTGAGCCAGGGCTACTGCCACGTTTACCGCCACTGTACTTTTGCCGACGCCACCTTTGCCGCTGGAAATTGCGATAATATTTTTAACGCCTTCTATGCCTTGGCGATCGACCATTCCCTTCTGTTGCGGTGTTTCTGCTGTCACCTCCACAGTCACTGTTTCGACACCGGGCAACTGTTTGACCGCTCTTTTGCAATCATCCACAATGAATTCTCGCAGCGGACAAGCTGGCGTTGTTAGCACCAAGGTGAAGCTGACGACTCCGCCGTCGATTTGGATGTTGCGGATCATGTTCAATTCCACCAAACTCTTTTGGAGTTCGGGGTCTTGGACTGGTCGCAGGATTTCTAAAACTGAACTAACATCAAGTGTATTGGGCATTATGTTCTCCACCATAGCTCTGCAATTGGGTCTGTAATTTGCGATCGATCTTTAAGTATATTTTTATTGCCATTTTTTAATGTAACTTCATAGATATCTTTTTCAGACTTGGGGTGGCATAATTACAGGACGACAGGATTTGGGAACTATCGTACATCTCAAACTCACATCCGATCGCTAAGAATTTCTACGACTGAAAGCAATTTGGTCAAAATCCCCGAATTGATCCGTGGTGGCAATTCTTCAATCTAAAATCTAAAATCTAAAATCTAAAATCGGATGACAGTTTCTACAACTCTTAAAACAGCGACTTCCCCGTTTTTGCCACCCACTGACTCCAGAGCTAGAGTCAGTGAATTTATGAAGACCATACAAGATGAAATTTGTCAAGGCCTAGAACAACTAGATGGCAGTGGCAAATTTAAACAGGATTCTTGGGAACGTTCCGAAGGCGGCGGTGGACGTTCTCGCGTCATGCGCGAAGGGGATGTGTTTGAACAAGGCGGAGTGAATTTTTCCCAAGTTTGGGGCGAAAGTTTGCCTGCTTTGATTTTGACCAAGCACCCAGAAGCGGCGGGTCACGATTTTTATGCTACTGGTATTTCGATAGTGCTGCACCCCCGCAATCCCTATTTGCCGACGGTTCACCTGAATTACCGCTATTTTGAAGCTGGGCCGATTTGGTGGTTTGGCGGTGGTATCGATTTGACTCCTTATTACCCGTTTGCTGAAGATGCTACTCATTTTCACAACACTCTGAAAGCGGCTTGCGATAAGCACCATCCCGGATATTATCCGGCTTTTAAACTCTGGTGCGATGAATATTTCTATCTCCCCCACCGCCAAGAAACTCGCGGTGTCGGTGGCATCTTTTTTGACTACCAAAATGGTAAAGGCCCCCTTTACCGCGACCAGAATGTCAAAGGGAAGGCTGCGGCCTATAGCAACGAAATCGGCAAGCCCGAAGATCGGAGTTGGGAGTCGGTGTTTGCCTTTGTCCAGGACTGCGGTAGGGCATTTTTGCCGGCCTATGTCCCAATTATTGAAAAACGTCGCTCGACACCCTACGGCGAACGGGAGCGCAATTTCCAGCTATACCGTCGCGGTCGCTATGTCGAATTTAACTTAGTGTACGATCGCGGCACGACCTTTGGTTTGCAGACAAATGGACGCACTGAATCGATTCTGATGTCCCTACCGCCTTTGGTACGCTGGGAATACTGTTTTGAGCCAGAAGCCAACTCTCCAGAAGCCGAACTGTACTCCAAATTCTTAAAACCACAAGATTGGGCAAATTAGATGCCTCTGTAGTTACCGACCTGAGTTAAACTACTGGGAAAGTAACCACCGCGATAGATAATAATTTTGAGGGAAGGGTCAGTGATTCATATTGATCAAAAAACCCACACGCTTCAAGACGGTACAACAGTTATCGTCTTAGCACCGACAGGACGGCTGGACATCACAACAGCTTGGCAATTCCGCCTCAAGTTGCAAGAGTGTATTTCCAAACTCAGCCGCCATGTTGTAGTGAATCTTGGTCAGGTTAACTTTATTGATAGTTCTGGCCTGACCTCACTTGTAGCTGGTATGAGGGATGCGGATAAAGTCAAGGGGAGTTTTCGGATTTGCAATGTTCATCCAGAAGCCAAACTGGTGTTTGAAGTCACCATGATGGATTCTGTGTTTGAAATTTTTGAGACTGAAGAAGAAGCTTTGGAGGGGGTGCCTCGCGCTAGTTGAGGACATATTGCATCGGTTGCGATGTAAGCAAATCTGAAGATTGAGAGTCCCATACTCCCAGGAACACAGCAAGGGAAGAACAGGCTGAAGGTAAATTTTTGCCTTCTGTCCTAGATAACTAAATCTTTCTTCCTTGTTCTTGAATTTCCACCCATCCCCCCACCCCCCTCCCCCCTTGGGTGGGGCACTAGGGGGGTGGGGGGTGACTTCTTCCTTCAGACCAATATCTCAGAAGCGAAATCCTGACGCTTGACAAATCTAAAAGGGCCCATTAGAGCTCCCCAAATAGCCTTGCCTGTTTTGGGGTCTATTCCCTTGTCATAGCTGAGAAATTCTGTGGCGGCGGCTTCAAATCCCAAGTCTACTTGGTAATTTTGCCCTCCGTAGGCAAAGCAGCATGGAGTACCCACGGGCAAAGATGCCCGAAACCGATAACGGTTGGGGCCTAAATTTTGCACCGCAACTGAAAGGGTACAGCCTGGAAGGAGTTGGATTTCCTCCCGATTTACTTTTCCTAGTAAGTCTGGGTTGCGACCAGCTCCTTTGATGGCTTCAATATCCTTGAACATATAATACTGAGCTTCTAGCAGTCCTGGCGCTGTCTGTGATTGCCTCAGTTGCACGATGCGGGGACGGTATGGTTTGTCTAATTCCAGAATGTTGGCTTGTTCTGCAAACAGGGCAATGCTGGGTTCTGAAAATAGAGCAACGGGTACTGGTCTTTGCCAAAAACGAAGATGCACGTACCATACCGGCTCGGCAAGTGCTTGTTCCCGATTGTCAAAATCGCCAGCCATGTATGTGGCTAAAGCGATTAATTCTGGAGAGAGTGTCATGGATTCTAGATTTGAGATTGGGGATTGAGGATTTGGTCGCGCAGGTGAATCTCGCGGTTGGGGATCGCATTCCTTGATGGCGATCGCCATCGTAATATTAGACCTTTTAGCTTGACATTAAGACTTGATTGTGCAATCCCAAAGCAAATTTCAACTAATCAGAATATTAAGTTTGTTAACGATTCCAGCTAAGATATAATTGTACAAAAGCCCCTAAGAAAATTAGGAAAATATGTAAGTCAGCGCCTGTAGTTGATTTATCCGGTCAGGTTTTGGCTTCGGTAGTGGCGATACCGATGTAAAAAAAATGGCACTTTTTGTCAGCCCGATCGCACGCAGTTCCAATCCCCGACTTTACTCATGCCGCTGAGCACGCTGGCTACGGCAAAATTATTATTAAGACTCAGGTGAACAAGAACCGTACTGTTTCAGATACTAAGCGAAGTTTCTATACGATTCACACTCGGCCGATCAATTCTATTTACCGTCGAGTGGTAGAAGAGTTGATGGTAGAAATGCACTTGCTTTCGGCAAATGCCGATTTTCACTACGACTCAATCTATGCTTTGGGTGTAGTGACAGCATTTAATAGATTCATGTTGGGATACGTCCCAGAACAAGACCAGGACTCAATTTTTAACGGTTTGTGCAAAGCTGTAGAGGACGATCCCGATCGCTATAAGCAGGATGCTCACAGACTTGAAAGCTTAGCCCAAAGACTTTCGGGTAGTGAGTTGCTTTCGTGGCTAGCTCGCTCGACCAGTTTTGAGGATACAGGAGATTTGCAAGGGTCTTTAGAGGCGATCGCCAATAACCCTCAATTTAAGTACAGTCGCTTATTCGCGATCGGCTTATTCTCCATGTTAGAAAAAGCTGACCCCAACTTGGTCAAAGACCAAGCAACCCTCAACGATACACTCAAAAAAGTCTGTGGGGGGTTGCATTTACCCGAAGACAAAGTTAGCAAAGATTTGGACTTGTACCGCAGCAACTTGGAAAAAATGGCTCAAGCACGAATCGTGCTCGAAGATGTAATCCAAGCAGAACGGAAAAAACGGGAAAAACGCGATCTAGCCAATCAAACCAGTCCTAACCCATCCCTAGACTCAACTGAAAGCACAAATTAACGATTTTTGCAATAGAAATAGCCTTTTTGAGACAGACAGGCTAGAATTTAGATATCCGACTTTTTCAAGAGGTCGGATATTTTGATATTAGAACTAATTTAGCTAAGGTTGTTGCTCAAAATTAGTAGCATTCGCCTGCAACAAATTGCTTAAGCTGGAGATAACTTCATTTCCAGAAGACTGCTTAGCAAAAGCTGTCGGGTTGACAGGTTCTGGTCTGTCCAAGTTACGGGCGATCGCTGCGTTGACTTCTTTGGAAATCAATTCATGAAGTTGCTCTTTAGCCCTAGCCCTTTGAAAGTGAGCTCCTTCTTCAGTCGTAGCATAAAGAGGCGGCAATCTATTTAAAGCATAAGCCGCAATATCTCCCACATCAAGAGTCTGGTCGCTACTGGCCTCAATTTCAGCAACCCTGGCGATCGCATCACTAAGCACCAACTCTTCCATCACATTGATGAACTGTTTGCGAGGAAGAACCACAACTTCCCCAGTTAATAAAGCTCCCATCAAACGATCGAGAGCCATATACTCTTCGATCGACAATTCGGAAGCCGTATTGCAAATTCGTCCTACTTCAGCTTCCATAGACGGCGTTAAATAGCCATCCTGCAAAGCTTGTTCAACAATTTTTTCAATACTCATATATGCTTCCCGCTCAACGGCATCATCAATAAAGTTTTGTGAAGACGCGATTACTGCGTCTGGAGATTGGAATTTGGAGCCGGTCGTTGAGAATTTTTCTAAAAATTCTAACTTAACACTTATAACTTAACTTACAAGTGCGATCGGCACGCCCCAGCCACAAACTTACCCCATAATGACTGGTAAATTCATCAAAGTCTGGAAAAATTATTACTCAATTCCCTGAAGTCGCCAAGGTACCGGATCGATCGACTGCCCGTTTACATACAGTCCCCAGTGCAGGTGAGGACCTGTGGAAGCCCCCGTGGAACCCAAAGCGCCAATTACTTGACCAGGCTTCACGAAATCGCCTTCCTGGACATCAATGCGACTCAGGTGCATCAAAATACTGGCCAACCCTTGACCGTGGTCAATACCAACTACATTGCCATGGATTTTGAACCCTTGAGATTCGCGTCCTACCAGAGAAACCCGACCAGCAGCCGGTGCGATGACAGGAGAACCATAAGCACCAGCATAATCAACACCACGATGGTAGTAATCCTGGGCAAACACCCCATTATAGTATCGGCGCACCCCGTAAACAGTAGTAATTTCGCCAGCATTGGGGCGCAACAGAGGGCCATTCCAAAACTTTTGAGTTGTCACCAGTGCTTTAAAGGCATCTACGCGATCGAATTCGGCATCAGTACCTTCACTGTCTTTCCCTGGTGGTAGCGTGATAGATTGAGTCGGAAAATTGCGATCGCGCACTTGCACGCTCAAGTTTTGCACCTTTCCGTCACCAGTGACTTTGATTTGGCGCGCACCAGCTTTTTCTAGTGGCGTCGTCGGTAGCAGAGCCCGAAAGCGGTTATTCCCCATCGGAAAAGCTGGGTAGTTTTTCTGCTGTAGAGAAACCGTTGGAGTTTCCCCAGGGCTACCATCTACCTGAATCAAGACTGACAAAGTGTCTCCTAATTCGGGATTTGGCGGACTCACCTGAACCTGCAAAGCTTGCACCGGCAAGACAAAACTCAGAATGCTAGCAACAATTGGGCCACTCAAACTCGCTCTTTTCATAATTCTTCTCAACATATAGTAATCCTCGGATCATTTGTGAATTTCTTACTCCCGGACCTTAATCAGGGGATGGTTGGGGTAGGGTAAAAAATTTACTACTCATTAAAGTACAAAATAATTTGGCAAAATAGAGAAAATCACCCAATATTCCCCAAACCCATGAATCACACCTCTGACAACAACTCCCCGTTAGACGATTTCATGCAATCCCTCGGCCTTGATACCCATCAACCAAACAACATCGAACATTCTCACAACAACTTACACGACAGCAGCCAACTCCACAACCTCAACCACCCAGCAACATCAGACATCACCCACAACAATTGGACAGATAATTGCCACAATATCCACCAGCAATATCCCCAAAGCGACTGGACTCACAGCAACGATATTCACCACGCAGATAATCAGTGGCAAAATCCAGAACACGGATTCGCAAGCGGAATATCAGCAACTCCCAGCGATTGGACTGATACTTCGCACAATTTCCACCAGCAAAATCACCAAAGCGACTGGACTCACAGCCACGACATTCACCCCACAGACACTCACCAGCACAATTCCGAAACCGGATTTGCATCAGCAACAAATCATCACGACACCCACACAAATGCAGCGCCCCATGTCGTCAATTCCTCCTATTCTAATTCAGGAGACGGCCCATTCATTCACATAGACCGCAGCGGCGACGTGCACCTACACAAACTCGACGGAACCACACAAATAGTAGGTCACGTACACGGGCGAGATTTCTACAACTCAGCCAGCGAACATATCGGATATCTTAGTAAAAACGGACACATTTGTCGGTGGGCCGATGACACATCCGTAGGACGAGTAGAATCAGGACACATTTATCGAGAAAATGGCAAAGAAGTCGGTAGAGCCGATACCGATTTAGAAGGTGCAGCCCATATGCTATTTGCAGTTCGCGGCGGCACTTACTAATCTTTGTATTCAAGTAGTTTGCGGTAGTTACAAAATATTTCAACAATTGGAATCGGAACAATATCTTTTGTAGTAAGGACTTAAGTCCTTTCTAACTGGCTAACTGGTAACTGGTTAACTGGTTCCCAGGCTCTGCCTGGGAATCCATATCTAGAGGCTCTGCCGAATCTCCAGAAACCGGGTTTTTCGCAAAATCTATGGAGAAAACCGTAAATCTCAAAAAAACCCGGTTTCTTCAACCCTACCCTAATCTCCAGAAACCGGGTTTTTCGCAAAATCTACGACTCAAACCCCAAATCTCGAAAAAACCCGGTTTCTTTAACCCCATTCACCTACCCAAAGGAACAAACAAATGACAAAAGCACTACCAGGAAAAAAAGGATGGCTAGCCCAAGTTGGCGATTTCGCTAAAGCCGCATTCATGCCCGCAGTATATAACACAGACCGCATTTCCGAAACCCACATCGAGAACACAGGCAGAACAATCCAAGCCAACAAAGAAATCGAAGCAAGCAGGCAAGAACTCCGCCAAAAAGAACTCGTACTACAAGAATTTCAACGACAAGCCAACCTCACTTTTCAAGCCGAAGAAGGTAATCTCAACCGCTCCTTACAATCAGAACTAGCAAGACTAAACCGCGAATCCCAAACCCAAGAAGGAATGCTAAACCGTCAAATGCAAGAACAACTTGCAAAAATCAACCGCGACTTTCAAGCCAACGAAGGCAAACTCAATCGCGAACACCAAATCCAACTAGAAATATTTAGAGGCGAACTCCAAAAATGGTGCATCGAACAGCAAAAAGAACTGCAACTACACCTCAAAAACCTCGACGCTCAACTCGCCCGCGAACTCCGAATTTATGACCGACAAAGTAGCATCGAAGCTATTCAAGAACAGAAAAGACAAAACAACTCTCCCATCTGGTTAATCGCCCAAGATATAGTCAACTCCAATCCCGCTCAAAACCCGATTCCCCTGCGAGTTTTCCTCTCGCCTCCCAGCCTACAATTCGACCGTTCCGGCGATGGGAATGATGCCGCCAAAGGCTTTCCAGATATGGAAAAATTTCTGGGAATTTACCTGCAACAATTCTTTGAAAAATATTCCGCCCAAGGAAGACCAATCGAATTTTTATCTGGTGCTTGGACAAGCAAGTTTTTTCACAGCCAAGCAGCCACAAAAACCATGTTTAACGGCTTAAAAACCGAGCCGACATTAATTTTAGAATCCGTTGCGGAAGGCGATATTTTCAACCTCAACTTTGGTTATTGGGGTTTGAATTGGGCAACTTATCGTTACAAATCACCGATTCCCATGCTACCTTGGCGCGAGGTACTTTTTGATTTTGCTAAAGACAGGGCATTGCAGTGGCAAGCTCAGCGACAAGCCTACATTGCTCAGGGTAATAGCGCTGAAAAATTTGATAAAGTTTTAGGTAATGAAGCTGTTAATAGTTTCTTGCACAACCTCGAAATTATTGACAATGAACGGATGTGCGAAGCAATGGGAATTGACCCCACCGACAGCCCGCGTCCCTACAGCATTCACAAAAAAGATTATGAAAGATTTCAGCAATTTATCGGTGTTTGTCACTGTTTGATTGCTGGATTGCTGGCCGATGAATACTTTTTGATTCACGTCTCCTCAGACGTGCGGCAGCGGCCTCTATTGCCTCAGTTACTCCCTGATTTGTTGCAAGATATGCCCAAGGAGGAACAGGAACAATTAGTAGAAATAGCGATTAATTTCTACGAAATGTTGTATAATATTATTGGCGAATCTGAATCGGCATGGATTCCTGAACTGAAGTTAGATTTAGCTGAAGGTTTGCTGAATTTGCCGGATAAGCGTTGGGCGGCGACACAAATTTTTGAGTCGGTGAAAGCTTGGCTAAAATTACGCGGTTTGTCGGTACCGGAAACAAACAAGGAAATTTTGGATGCCCTCGATGTGGCTTTGACAATTGATGATTTGAAATATGCTGGAAAACTGAATAGCTGTTTGGTGGCTGTGGGCAAAACTCGCCAATTTAGCGTGATTGAATCTTGTTACAACCGAGCGATTGGGCGCTGCAAACAGGAAAACTATGCAGCGGCAATTGTGGATTTCAATCAAGTGCTGCAACTGAATCCTAATTTTGCTAAGGCTAATTTCAATCGGGGATTGGCCTATGCTAAGTTGGAGCAGTATCGGGCGGCGATTGAAGATTACACTCAATATTTACGGCTGGACCCCAACAATGCTGATACTTGGAACAATCGAGGTAATGCTTATTACAAGTTGAGAGAATACGAGCAGGCAATTTCTGATTACAATCAAGCCTTAAATCTCAATCCAAATTTGTCGAGTGTAGCGCACAATCGCGATGTGGCTCAAGGTGTTTGGGATGAGAAAAAATGGTTGCGGCAACAAGAAGTAGAGAAACAGCAGCTTCAGGCTGAACAAGAACGTCAGCGGAAATTAGAAGCAGAACAGCAACGTCGCGCTGAAGAAGAATCTAAGGGGAAAGAATTTCAGTTCGAGATTGTTACTGTTAATAATCGAGGGCAAGAAGTTAGCCGCAAACCGGGGAAATCTTATCAGAAAGTTGCAGATTTGGGCAATGGGGTAAATTTGGAAATGGTTTATATTCCCGGTGGTAGCTTCCAGATGGGTTCATCTGAAAGTAGTTCGGAACAACCAGTGCATCCAGTAACTGTACAACCTTTTTATCTAGGCAAATATCCGATTACTCAAGCACAGTGGGAAGCGGTGATGGGAAACAACCCATCTCGTTTCAAAGGTGCGAAACGTCCTGTAGAACAAGTAATTTGGGATGAGGCTGTGAAATTCTGCCAAAAACTTTCTGAAAACACAGGGAAGACTTATCGTTTACCTGCGGAAGCGGAATGGGAATATGCTTGTCGCGCCGGAACTACAACACCTTTCTATTTTGGTGACACGATTACGCCGGATTTAGTTAATTATGATGGCAATAATCCCTACGGTTCTGCGCCGAAGGGACTTTACCGCGAACAAACAACGGATGTGGGGAGTTTTCCGCCTAATTCCTTTGGTTTATACGATATGCACGGGAATGTTTGGGAATGGTGCAGCGATAAATGGCATGGTAATTATAGTGGCGCACCGACTGACGGAAGTTCCTGGGAAACTGGAACAGATAATAACCGGGTGCAGCGTGGTGGTTCTTGGTACGGCAATGCGGTCAATTGCCGTAGTGCCAATCGTAGCTACTACTCGGCGGGCGACAGGTGGAGGGACAGGGGTTTTCGCGTAGCGGTTGCTTCGATTTCTTCCTCGTCCTAGTTTTCCCGGCGAGGACTCTTCTCTACTCTCTAGCCCTTTTTCCCTTTTCCCTCTTTCCTCTTTACCCTTTTAGGCGCGTCAGCGCCCTTTAAATTTTTTTGGAAAATGGGGGTGACATCAAGTAGTAGGGTGCGTCGCCCGCAACAATCTACAAATCAAATCGACAATCTCACAGCGACGCACCGCAACAGACAGTCACTTAGGTGCGTCGCCATCTCAAGTCTGCCAATTTCATCTAAAATCTCACAGCGACGCACCCTACAAATTTGTAGCACCGCGACAGTCACTTGCGTAAACTTTTCTTACATTCGACTTAAGTAGCGATTTATTTGAGATTATTAGAACGTATCCATTTTTCTCGTGGAAGCGAGAGAGTGGAGAAGGGATAGGCACTTCCGAGTGCAGCGTGGTGGTTCTTGGAACGACAATGCGGTCAATTGCCGTAGTGCCAATCGTAACTACAACTCGGCGGACAACAGGTGGAGGAACAGGGGTTTTCGCGTAGCGGTTGCTTCGATTTCTTCCTCGTCCTAGTTTTCCCGGCGAGCACTCTTCGCTATCAGAACTAGCAGATGGGAATTTGTTAGGCGTGTAAGAAGAGTCCAGACCTGTTCCCGTGATGAAAGCAATTTTATCCGAATATAAAACCGAATCGGGGAGCTTGGTAGGAATTCCGAACAGTTTCCCGATTTACAATTACAATACTCGGCGGTTGAAACCGCGTCTACACAGACGAAACCCGCCTTCGCGGGTTAAGATTTTAATGAATGAATTGCCAATTATTCAAAAAACCTATGACTTGATTAAATGGTATGTTCCCATTTTAAACCGACTGCCAAAAGATTACAAGTTTACGCTAGGTAACAGAATTATTGAGGGAATGTACGATTTCTTAGAAGGTTTAATTATCGCCCGTTATGCCTCGGAGAAACTATCTTTACTGACCACCTTAAATGCTAAGCTAGATATCTTGCGCCATCAAACCAGATTGCTAGTAGATTTTAATGTTATGTCAACAGAACGTTATGAATATGTAGGAAAATTATTCAATGAAATCGGCGCGGAACTAGGCGGTTGGATTAAACAGCAGCGACAAAAGAAATAACATTAAAAATAATGGTACAAATTTTAGATCCCCCTAAATCCCCCTTAAAAAGGGGGACTTTGAGAAGAACCCCTAAATCCCTCTTAAAAAAATGCCACAAATCTTAGATCCCCCTAAATCCCCCTTAAAAAGGGGGACTTTGAGAAGAACCCCTAAATCCCTCTTAAAAAAATGCCACAAATCTTAGATCCCCCTAAATCCCCCTTAAAAAGGGGGACTTTGAGAAGAACCCCTAAATCTCGTTTTTAAGGAGGACTTTGAGTATATTCTTGTCCCCCCCTTATTAAGGGGGGCTAGGGGGGATCTAGCATTTGCAGCAAACATTAAAGCAATTGATATAAAGCCATGAAGCGTTACGGTAATCTTTGGCAAAAAATTGTAGATTTTGGCAACTTGCTGTCAGCAGCAAAGCTAGCACAGCAAGGAAAAAAATTTCGCCCTAATGTCCTTGCTTTCAATTATAACCTAGAACGAGAACTGTTTAAACTGAAAGAAGAACTAGAATCAAAAACTTATCGACCAGGCCCTTATAAAACCTTTGAAATTGTCGAACCAAAGCGGCGGATGATATCGGCAGCGCCTTATCGAGATAGAGTGGTTCACCACGCTTTGTGTAATATAGTAGTCCCGATTTTTGAACACACTTTCATCCACAATTCCTATGCAAATCGCATCGGTTTTGGGACTCACCGCGCTTTAAGGAAATTCACAGATTTTGCCCGTTCTAGTTCTTATGTTTTCCAGTGCGATATCAAAAAATATTTTCCCAGTATTGACCATGAAATTTTAAAGTTATTGGTAAGAAACAAAATTAAATGTGCCGATACATTATGGTTGATTGATACAGTTATCGATAATAGCAACCCGCAGCAATCTGTGGTAGAATATTTCCCAGGAGATGATTTACTATCGCCGCTGTCGAGACGTAGGGGTTTACCAATCGGCAATTTGTCGAGTCAGTTTTTTGCGAGTGTTTATCTCAATGGTTTTGACCATTTTGTTCTCGAACAGCTAAAAATTTCTAAATATGTCCGTTATGTGGATGATTTTGCCTTGTTTAGTGATGACCGTTTGCTACTGCAAGATGCTAGATTGGCAGTAGAGGAATATTTGGTTAAGTTACGGGTGAAAATTCATCCGATTAAAAGTCAGTTATTTGAGACAAAGCAGGGAGCAACTTTTGTGGGGTTTCGGGTGTTTCCCGACACTATCCGTGTGAGACAAGAAAGTTTGCGTAGGGGCCGTCGTCGGTTGAGGCGCTTGCAAAGAGAGTACGCGAATGGTGAAATAGAGTTAGTACAATTTGCTCGATCGCTTCAAAGTTGGGTGGCGCATTTGCAACATGGCGACACTTGGAATTTGAGACAAACAATGTCGATTTGTGGGATCAAAAATAAGGTTTGAAGCAAATATTTGGAAAAAAAACCAGTTCCTGAATTTTCGCACGAGGACTAATTCCCAATTCCCAATTCCCAATTCCCAATTCCCAATTACTAATTACCAATTCCCAATTACCAAACTATAATATAACTTTACACTTTTTTCATATAAGTTGTGCAAGAAGACTTCCGACTGATCGTTGACTTAGTTCTAGTTCTCGCTGCTGCCGCAGCAGGAGGATTGTTCGCATCGCTTTTGCGACAGCCGGTAATTCTGGGCTATCTCCTCGGAGGGATGGTAGTGGGGCCTGCTGGTTTAGGGCTGATTAAAGAATTAATTCAGGTAGAGACTTTGGCTGAATTCGGCGTTGCTTTTTTGTTGTTTGCGCTGGGAGTTGAATTTTCCTTCGCCGAACTACAGAAAGTTAAAGCAATTAGTCTCGGCGGTGGGACTTTACAAATTGTCCTCACCATCGCAATTACTACTTTCACCTCTTTAGCTGTAGGCTGGGTAGAATCACCAGCCCAAGGCGTGTTTCTGGGGGCAATTCTGTCACTCTCCTCCACAGCAGTGGTACTGAAGTGCTTGATGGAACGCAATGAAGCTGGTACTTCCCACGGTCAAGTAATGCTGGGAATATTGGTAGTTCAAGATTTAGCATTGGGACTAATGCTAGCAGTTTTGCCCGCCCTCAACCAGCCCATAGAAACCATTGGGATCACGATCGCCTTTGCGCTGCTGCGAATTAGTTTATTTGCTGCGGGGGCTGTAGTTGCGGGCATTTGGGTGATTCCTCGCTTGCTGCGCTATTTGGCTAGAACAGAGAGTCGGGAACTGTTTTTGCTGGGAGTTGTGGTTTTGGCTTTGGGGATTGCGCTGCTGACTGAATATTTGGGTTTCTCGATCGAGATGGGAGCATTTGTAGCAGGTTTAATGATTTCGGAGGTGGAATATGCTGACCAAACTCTAACTTATGTGGAGCCTTTGCGAGATATATTTGCATCCCTATTTTTTGTCACCATTGGAATGTTAATCGACCCGTTTTTTCTCTGGAACCATCTAGAATTAATCCTGGGACTGGTATTTTTAGTATTTGTCGGCAAGTTCTTGATTATAACGCCGATCGTCCGATTGTTTGGCTATCCACTAAAAACAGCATTAATCGCAGGTTTGGGCTTAGCTCAAATTGGAGAATTCTCCTTTGTTCTCGCCAGTTCCGGCCAAGCATTGGGACTGGTTTCGCGAAATGTTTATCTATTAATTTTGGGAACGACAGCAGTTACCCTGGTACTGACACCATTTGTATTGAGAAGTGTCCCACAGTTATTGAAGTGGGCGGAAAACTTCGGGCCTTTGCGGCGCTATTTTGATGAAACATCTCAACCTGTGGAAATAGCTGAAAGTTTGCCGGAACAAAATCATATTGTGATTTGTGGCTACGGGCGAGTTGGTAGGAATTTAGTCAAAATGCTGCAAAGTCGCAACTGTTCGGTGGTGGTAATTGATGAGTCGGAAAGTAGAATTCAAGAGTGTAGACTCCAGGGAATTCCTTATATTTATGGTAATGCTGCTAGCTTGCACGTATTGGAAGCTGCGGGGGTGGAACGGGCAAAAGCAATGGCGGTGACGCTTCCCGATCCGATGAGCACTCGTTTGTGTCTCAAACGTGCTTTAGAATTAGTGCCTGATTTAGATATTGTGGTGCGAGCCAACAAAGATAAAGATATCGAATTGCTTTATCAACTTGGGGCTTGGGAAGTTGTGCAGCCGGAGTTTGAGGCTAGTTTGGAGCTTTCTTCGCATTTGTTGGCTGGTATTGGTTTGTCAGGTATTGCTATTGGCCGGGAAGTCCAGCAAATTCGCAGCAGTCGCTATCTGGAATTCCGACCTTCACGGGGAAATGCTGCTATTTCGCGGGATTTGCAAGTGGCGGTTCGGGATATGAACAGTGGTTGGTACAACCTCCCGGAAGGTTCTCCTATCGCTAGCATGACTCTGGAGGAAACTAATTTGCGGCAGTTGACAGGGGTCAGTGTGATGGCGATCGTCCGTCAAGATGGGGAAGAAATTGACTATCCTAATGGTAAGACTGCTTTGGAGTCTGGCGATCGCCTTTTGGTAGTCGGAGAACCGGAAGAACTTGTGAGTTTTGAGTTGCTGGCGAAGGGCGAAGCTGCTGTGCCCCAGGGGGATAGTTCTTGTCAGTGGCTGAGATTGCCAGCAAACAGTCCTTGGGTGGGCAAAAAACTCTCTGAGGTGGAGTTGCTGACTCAGTATGGGGTGGAGGTACGCGCCATCCGACGGGAAGGGAAATTTAGTCGCTGGCCCGATGGCAGTACGGATTTGCAAGAGGGCGATCGTTTGTTGTTGTGCGGAGGCTTCTACGAAATCGGCTTGATGCAGCGAACTGCTGCACCTCTGATTCAGCCACCTGTGGTCAAACTGCCTTTTGTCACCGCTCAAGTTAGCGAAAAGCTGTTTAGTGATTAGTCAGTGGGCAGTGGGCAGTGGGCAGTTGGTGGTTGGCAGTGGGCAGTTGGCAGAAATTATGCCCCATGCCCCATGCCCTAATCGCTGGTTTTGATATAAGCAATGGCTTGTCGCGAAACCAGAATTTGTTTTTCTGAGTCATCAAGGACGCAAATACAGTTATTGTCTTGCCAAAAAATTTTACCCACTAGCACGTCGTTGGTCACGAGTTTTAGTTCTATCTGTTGTTTGTCTTTGATGTAGCTTTGTATTAGGCGAACGCTGGGCAATCCGGTCTCAAATTCAGACATACTAGGAAATGGGTTATTTGGTCATTAGTCATTAGTCATTAGTTATTAGTCAAAGGACGAATGACTAATGACTTTAGAAGTCTATCAAGTAATCAGTTTTAACCAAAAGGGGTTTTATGCCGATCGAGTTTGCGAAGTATCATGGACTGGGCAATGATTTTATTCTGATTGACAATCGCCAGTCCTCAGAACCTGTGGTGACACCAGAACAAGCTGTGGTATTGTGCGATCGACATTTCGGGATCGGTGCAGATGGTGTGATCTTTGCTCTCCCTGGGCAAAATGGCACTGACTATACGATGCGGATTTTTAACTCCGATGGTTCGGAACCTGAAATGTGTGGTAATGGGATTCGCTGTTTGGCTAAGTTTATCGCCGATTTGGAAGGAGTGGAAATTTACCCCCCCCAACCCCCCCTTAGTAAGGGGGGGAGTGAATCTCAATCTGGTCTTAGTCAGGGGGGGAGTGCATCTCAATCTCGTCTTAGTCAGGGGGGGAGTGAATCTCAATCTCGTCTTAGTAAAGGGGGGAGTGAATCTCAATCTGGTCTTAGTCAAGGGGGGAGTGAATCTAAGACGCAGTACCGCATCCACACTCTGGCGGGTGTGATTAGCCCGGAATTGCGATCGGACGGTCAGGTTAAGGTGGATATGGGAGTTCCTCGGCTGCTGGCTGCGGAAATTCCGACAAGTTTGGCGGCACCGGATGCCAAAGTGATAGATGTGTCGATCGCGGTGGCAGATCGATCTTGGTCTGTTACTTGTGTCAGCATGGGTAATCCTCATTGCATTACTTTTGTGGAGGATGTTTCGGCTGTTAGTTTGGAAACTGTGGGCCCTCAATTTGAACACCACTCAGCATTCCCACAGCGTACAAATACGGAATTTATTCAAGTGATACATTCCGATTATGTAAAAATGCGGGTGTGGGAAAGAGGCGCAGGTGTTACTCTAGCTTGTGGAACTGGTGCTTGTGCTGCTGTGGTGGCTGGGGTATTGACTGGTAAGTGCGATCGAACCACTTCTGTTGAACTCCCTGGCGGCGTGTTGCAAATCGAATGGTCAGAAGTCTCAGGACGGATTTATATGACTGGGCCGGCACAGCGAGTATTTACGGGCTTGATTAGTCAATAGTCTGTTAACAGTTGACGGTTAACCGTGGATAGTTAACTGTTAACTGTTTGTTCAAAAATCTCAATTGTAAAATTAATTAGGTGAGCGTGCATGGCTGGAGGTATTTATCTGATTCAGGATGACGACAGGCTGCTGGAAATGATGGAACAGCCCTATGATTCAGAAGATCAGTTACAAGACTTGCTTGTAACTTATCCTAATCTGATTGCTGGAGACCAAATAGATCGGGCTACAGCGCGTAAGTGGTTGTTGATTTCGCGGGAAGTTTCAGTGCCGAGTGATGAGGAAACAGCCGTGCAGTGGTCTCTGGATCATTTGTTTATCGACCAAAATGCAGTGCCTACTTTGGTGGATGTCAGGCGCACTCCTAATGCTGCTCTCCGCCAACAAGTTTTAGGTCAGTCGATCGACTATGCTGCTAATGCCGTAGTTTATTGGCCCATAGATTCAATCATTGCTTTTTTTGAAGCTAATTGTCGCGATCGGGGTCGCGATCCAGAACAGATTTTTGAGGAATTTCTCGGTGCGGATGCAAATGAAGATCGGTTTTGGCAGAAGGTGAAAACTAATTTACAAGCTGGTAAAATCCGTTTGGTTTTTGTAGCTGAGGAGATTTCTTCTGAAATGCGCCGGGTGGTGGAATTTCTCAACGAACAAATGGACCCGGTTGAAGTTTTTGCCCTGGAAATTAAGCAATATGTAAGTGAAGATGGTCTCAGAACTTTGGTTCCGAGAATCATCGGTCAGACAGCAGAAGCACAGCAGAAAAAATCGAGTGCAACGCGGGAAAGAAGACGCTGGGATGAATCGTCATTTTTTGCAGAACTGAAGGCTAGACGGGGCGCAGAAGAGGCGCAAATGGCCAAAGAAATTTATGTTTGGGTGAAAAATCAAGCACCGGAAATGGATATTCAGTGGGGTACGGGGGACACCTATGGAGGTTTTGCGGCTCACTTACATCTAAAAGCAAAAAAACCCTATCAGTTGTTTACGGTTAATATTGCTGGAAAAATGGAGATTTCGGCTCACAATTACGGTTCGCAGCGGCCGTTTAATCGGGAGGAAAAGTGGCTGGAACTGAGGAATAAGTTTAGTTCGATTGGGCTGTCGCTACCTACAGAACCTGGTGAGGTGCGATCGCCTAGTCTGGCTTTGTTTACTTTACAAGATGAATCAGACCTCAACCAAGTTATCGAAATTTTTGATTGGGTGGTTGCAGAAATTAAAAGCTAATAGTTATTAGTTATTGGTCATTAGAGAACCCCCCCTGCCCCCCCCTAGGGGGGAAGAAATTGGGCATTAGGGAACCCCCCCCTGCCCCCCCCTAGGGGGGAGAACATTGGGCATTAGGGAACCCCCCCCTGCCCCCCCTAGGGGGAAGAAATTGGGCATTATCACTAATAACCAATAACCAATAACTAATAACTAATATCGAATGTTTGCTTCTTTCATGCGACGCAGGGCTTCTCCCAGGCGATCGCAATCGGCAATCAAACTAACTCTGACATATCCTTCCCCACCAGGTCCAAAAGCATTGCCAGGAGTTACTACAACACCAGTTTGCTGCAAAACATTCAGGGCAAAATCCGTGGAACTCATGCCGCGAGTACAAGGAACCCAAAGATACATTGCAGCCAAAGGTTTAGGAATATTCCACCCCAATTCTGCCAATCCTGCCACCATATAATCTCGGCGAATGCTATAACGATTCTGCACTTCTTGCAAGTAACTATCGGGCAATTGCAGTGCGGTTTCTGCGGCGGTTTGCAATGCGGAGAATATACCGTAATCTAGGTTAGTTTTTAATGTCCGCAAACCTTGGATAATCTTGCTATTTCCTACTACAAAACCGACTCTCCATCCAGCCATATTGTAGGTTTTTGACATCGTGTGAAATTCGACACCGATTTCTTTGCCGCCGGGAATTTCTAATAAACTTGTGGGTTGATAGCCGTCAAAGGCTAATTCGGCATAACACAAGTCATGAACTAACAAGATTTGATGCTTGTGCGCGAAAGCCACAACATCTTTAAAAAATTCGCGGGGTGCAGTCGCCCCAGTCGGATTACTGGGATAATTGAAGTAGAGTATTTTGGCTTGTTGCGCTACGCTGTCGGGAATGTCGGCTAAGTCAATTACCCAGTCGTTTTCTGGTTTGAGGATAATGTTGTGAACTTTTGCGCCGGCGATAATCGGGCCGCGAAATAATACGGGATAAGCAGGACTTGGTACTAATATTACATCTCCTGGATTGATGTAAGTCATCGCAAAGTGCGCTAAACCTTCTTTGGAACCCAATAAAGGTAATGCTTCGCTTTCTGGGTCTAATTCAACGTTGTAGCGGCGGCTGTACCATTTGGTAATGGTACGGCGAAAACTTGTTGTTCCTTCAAAGGGTGGATAGCCATGATTTGCTGGATTTTGGATGGCTGCGACGGCGGCATCTACTACTGGCTGGGGAGTCGCACCGTCTGGGTTTCCCATTCCCAAGTCTATTAAGTCTAGTCCTTGTTCGCGGGCACGGGCTTTGAGTTCGTCGAGACGGGCAAATACATAGGGTGGCAGTGTTTGCAACCTGTCAGCAGGGCTAATCCAATCCAAGGTCATTAGTTTGTTATCAGTTGTTAGTGTTAGTTGTTTTTGGTCAAAACTGTACTATTTAAAAGTTTAGTCGATCGAGGACTATAATCCTGACTACTAACCCTTGTCATTTTTCTGGGTTGGTAGTGAGGACTTTAGTCCTCAAAGGTTTACTCGATCGAGGACTAAAGTCTTGACTTTTGAAGGCTGTTAATTCTTGACTTTTAATTCTCCCACAGGTGCGGTGGTAGAAACCATCGCTGCCATTAATTGTTCGGGAACTACTTTGAACGGTAGTCTGTGGATGTCGGAGTTGGGATTGCAAGCTATTTCGGCGGAGCGCTGCAATTCTGTTAGGCTAATGTCTCCAAGTCCTAGACTGTCTAAAGTTTGGGGTAATCCAATCTCGCCGTAGAATTTTAACAGTTGCTGTCTGGCTGTGGCCGCCAGTTGATTGTTTTGCAGCATTTCTTCTAGTCGCAGTTGGACTAAAATACCGTAGGCAACTTTTTCGCCGTGCAATGTTCCGTGACTTGCTAATAGATGAGTTAGGCCGTTGTGGACGGCGTGGGCGGCGACGGTGCGACATTGAGCACCCCCTATGCCGCCAATTACTCCTGCTAATAATACAACGGCATCTGTCACTTCTTGCCAGGTTTCGCTACCGGGTTCTTGGAGGGCGATCGCCGATTTTTGAAATAGGATATCTCGCAATATTCTAGCTTGTTGAACTGCCGAAACGATCATGGTTTGTTCGGAGTGTCCGCTGCTGACTGAGGCTTCGTACCATTTGGCGATCGCATCTCCGATTCCTGCTACTAATGTCCGCTGGGGGGCGGTTTGAATCAAGTCGTAGTCTAGTATCAGTAAATCTGGACATCTGGCTAATGTAACATCGTATTGGAAGGCACCTTGTTCTGAATAGATGTTAGAAAGGGCTGTCCAAGCGGCGCAGGTGGCTGCGGAGGTGGGAATTGTGGCGATCGGGATTTGGCACTGATAGGCTAGGAGTTTGGCTGCATCTAAGGCCTTGCCGCCACCAACCCCGATGATGAAATCAGCTTCATGGGTGGCGGCTGCTTCACGGAGGTTTGCCAAACTCATTTCGCTGCAATCTGTACCGTAGGCTATTTCAGCAAACTGTAGGGGCGGTGCCCCCGTGCCCGCCCGTGCCCCCGTGTCCGCCCGTGCCCCCGTGCCCGCCCGTGCCCCTGTGTCCGCCCGTGCCCCGCCTGCCCCAGCGCCTTGGAGGATTGGTTGCAGGAAAGGTTTGGCGGTGGCTAGGGAGTTGCTACCGCCGACGATGAGGGGGCGTTTTCCGAGACGGGCGATCGCCTCACGCGATCGGGCTAGGGCATTTTGACCCCGCAATACACAAGCGGGGGCAATTGTCAAGGATAATAGTGATGTGTCGGTTTTGGTTGAGGTAGAGGTTTGAGTCATTGAGCTGGGAGCGTAGTGACGAGTTGTGGAATTAGTGGACTTATAGGATAACTCTAACAAGGCTTTGGCAACGGTCGTGGTTTTCTCAAGTTTTTGTTAAGTATTGTGCGGGGTTGGAAGATGGGAAAGGGGATTTGAGGGGCGATCGGTATGATAAATATAGAAATATAGGCAATTTAAAGGATAAGGCAATGCTGACTAAACAAGATTGGGACTGGTTAGCAGTGTGTTCTCATTATCAAACTGCTGTCACAGTCCAGACACTTCTCAAAGAAGGAAAATCTATGGAAGCCACGGCAGGTTTAGAATCTTTAATTGAAGCAATGGTAAGAAGTGAAAAACGTGCATTAAAAAGCCAATTAATCCGTTTAATGCTTCACATTATTAAATGGAAATGTCAACCTCAAAAACCAACTTCTAGCTGGGCTATCAGTATTCTCACGGCGCGCCGGGAAATAGAAGATATTCAGGAAGAAGTCCCGAGTTTGAATCGTGATGCTGTGGAATCTATTTGGGATAAATGTTTTCAAGCAGCCGTAAAAGAGGCTGAAACCGAAATGAGGAAAGTTAAATGTCACTTAACATCCCTTTCTTGGTCTGAAGTTTTTGAGGATGAATATACTTTACCTGATGGCGATGGCTCAGATTAAAAGTAAAAACATCTGATTTTATATCCCCGAATTATTCAAGGGTGGCATATAGGTATTCTGTATTTTTAATCATTGGAAATCGGCTGTTTTCTTTTCCTAAACAAACCGGACATACTTAAACCAGTCACTAGCAAACCAATCATTCCCAACCCGTTTAAAACGGGGTAAATTGCTTGCAAATTCAAGATTTCACCTGTATGGATTTTCAATAAAAATCTGGCTGAAATTCCTGTATCTATCGGCCACTCTTTAACCATGCTTGCTAACATTCCCGTCACCACAGTCATCGTCAGTGGCAAAGCAATAATAATACCTAGAATACGGTGATACTTGCGAAATGCTTTCTTCATAAGGATTAAAGATATCAGTAAATTGAAGTTATGTAAGGTCTAGGGTGGAGTGCTTGTTTCTGGATACTGTAAACTTATAACTAGAAACAAGCAATCAGTAGGGAATTTTAGGACTTGGGAATGCTACTAATAGTCTTATCCAAAGACTGTAATTCTGCCATCACCTTGTCTTTATTGGGCTGAGACTTTTTGAGTTCACTCGTCAATTTTTCTGCCATATCTTCCACTGCATCGTAGCTTTTGGGGGCTTTAGCCTTGATGCCGTCTTCAACCTTCTTCCAGGCATCCTCGAATTTACTAAATTCTGTCTTGGCTTTCGCAAAGTTGCCAGTTTCAACTGCTGCTTTGGTGTTGGAAACTACACGACTCAACTCTGCATAGTTTCCCTGGGATGCTGCTTTCTCAGTTTTATCAGCAGTGCCAGCATTTACAGCAGTAGCAGCAGGAACGGCTGACGGTGAGCTTTGGGGAGTGGAAGCTTCCTTACCGCTTTCGCAACCAGCCAAAGTTAGAAGGCCGATCGCGCTCAGGACAATGATTTGATTGAAACGAGCCATGAAAAATCCTCACATAGATGGATACTAGAATCTATTGTGTCACAAAGAAATGCGATCGGTGGGAATAAATCAAAATCTTGCGGGATGGTCGATTTTGAAGTTGGAAGTGGGTTGATAGTTTGGTAAGTTTGATAGTTTGGGTTGAACCCAGTCAAACCCAACCTAGTGACTACCCTATTGTGTATTCTTGAGACTCATAAAGCTAATTCAGGGAGCGACATTCCCGATTTTATGGACGATAATCAACACAGATAATTAAGCCTATTACTAATTCTTTCACAACCGTTTCAGAAACTTTTCCGATACATCTGACAAATCGCTCAGTAGTTGCACTCCGAACTTGCAAAACATTGCCTCCTGAGTCTGCGTCTAAACAGTTTTCTTCAGTTCGCTGAATCAGAATCATGAAGGGGCGATTTTGAAATTTAGGTTGCCATGTAGCCACAGGAATTATAATCCGTATGGGAATAGAACTAAACATTTCCGAACTAATCACAACCGCAGGACGTGTTTTTTGAATTTCTTGCCCTCGGGTTGGATCGAGTTGTACCACCCAAACCTCTCCTCGTTTTGGGTTAGCAGTCATACTCAGTCTCCCAGTCTTCGCCATCGAGTACAGAAAACTCGGTTAATTCAGGATATGTCAAAAAATCTTCGGCTGTGGCAGGTATAAATGGTGCTAGTATTTTATGGCGTTCTGCGATCGGCAGGCTAGCAATTTCTCTAAGTGATAGCTTGAGAGTAGGTGCGGTTGCTGACGAACTGTTAGACTCAGAACTTTCGCTGGGTAACTGCTTTTTCTGTTCCGCTTTTTGCACGAGGAATTGTGCAAAGTCGAGCACTTCTTGTTGTTTTTCCGTTGGCAACTGTCGCAGATTCTCTAACACTGCTTGCTCAAAATTAATTGTTTCTGCCATTTCAATTACTTTCCCTAAGCGTTTATCGGTGTTGCTGCTGAAGTAAAATTTGCTTAGTTTCCTCTCGATTCAACTTAGAAAACCAAGTATCTTTATCCCAAATTGTTTGAATTTCAGTCAGCTTTACCTGAATATCCTTTGCTTGCAATTCCCGCATCAAATCCCGCTGCAAGGCTGAGAGATTCAGTCTATCTTGCTGTTCCTGTTCCTGCAACTCAATGCGACGTGCCGTTTGTGCTATGGTCAGCTTTAACAATTCGTTATCTGTGACATTTTTCGCTTTCGCGTATTCCAGCATTTCTTGAGAATAACGCTGTTTTGCTCGCTCTATAGCAATCCTAAATCATTTGTGAATTTCTTACTCCCTCCCCTTAATAAGGGGAGGGTTGGGGTGGGGTAAAAACTTTACGACTCATTTAGGACTGCTATATCTCAGTCGAATCCGATGAATTATTGGGAGAGGGAATCAGGATATCTCGGTACTTTTGAGAGTTATTGCCGAAGGCTTCTCCTAGTTTGTAGCCGATATTTCGGGCGATGGGTGAGAGCACTTCCAATATGTAGGGCGCGATGGCGAGGATTGCTTTTGCGAGCATAGATGTGGGTGAGGATGTGGTTGTTAATAGTGTAGCAGCTTGTAGGTTGGGTGGAAGAATGTAACCAACTCAATCTTTTTTTTGATCGCGCTCTATCGTGGCTAAATCACGGCTTAACTTTCTACGTTTGGGATTAGCACGCACAATGTGTTGGTGGTTATCGCTTGCTGGATAGAAATAGAGCGAGTCCTTGAATTTAACTTTATCAACACTTCTGCTTTTTCCTTGAGCTTCAATGCTTTTGCCTCTAGTAACAGGAACCGTTATATGAGCAATAAATTGCTTTCCCGAAATTTCATTCTCTGCCAAATTGCGCCTCCATTTTTGGATAAATAGTGGCAATTCTGACGTTCGCCGAAGGGCATATAAATAATTGCATAACCGCGATTTATAGGGATTTATAACCCCTTGCAGCAATTGACTAAAATAAACAATTTCGTACTCATCCCCCAATTCCTTCTGAAGTTGTTTCCATAAACTAATACCTTCTCTTTCAAAAGCTATCTCTTCCTGTGCACTCGCAAAACCAGCCGAAGCCGGATCATCCCAGTCAATAATTCCATCATAAATCTTTTGCCAATTGAGTAACCGTTCAATTGTTGCCTCACTCAGCGGTAATTCCCAGGGTTCAATATCACCACCATCATCTCTATCCCACAAGGGATAACAACTATAATCAGGCATTAACTTAATTCTTTGCAACATCATGATCTCTCCTGAGTAAACCGACGGATTAAATTTTGCCTGGTGGGATTAGCGCCAACAATATAGCCATTGCTTGCTACTTCCACAGAAATATATTGTATCGCACCATTCAACTCAATTTCATAAACTGTTCGACTTCTGCCTTGATTGCCTAAAATCCTACCGTTGATGACAGCAGCGATAACAGCATCAATAATTTTATCTTCAGGGATTCCCCTTCCTGCAAAATTTTCTGCGTGTTGCTTCCGAATGTGTTGCCACCCAGAACCATCATTACCAATCTCCAAAAAAACAATTTTACTATCCGGCAATCTGGCAATCCGCAGAATGTCATCTGGGTTATGCTTAACTCCAGTGGCCCGCAGTTGGGCGATTAACTCCTCTCTCTCAACCTCACCCATCAATAAAATTACCTCTAAACGTGCGATAATCTAAAATCTAAAATCTAAAATCTAAAATCGAATGACTGAACAGCCAACTGCAACCTACCGCACTGAAAGCGACTCGATGGGAGACAAACAAATCCCATCAAATGTCTATTATGGCATCCAAACTCTGCGCGCTATCGAAAATTTCCCGATTAGCGGGATTAAGCCTTTATCGACTTATGTTGATGCTTGTGTTTTAATTAAGAAAGCTACGGCGATCGCCAATGGTGAACTCGGCTGCATTCCGCAAGATATCAGTCAAGCTATTGTCCAAGCAGCCGACGAAATCCTAGCTGGTAAATTGCGGGATCAATTTGTAGTTGATGTCTATCAAGCTGGGGCCGGAACTTCTCACCACATGAATGTTAATGAAGTTCTTTCTAATCGCGCTTTGGAAATTATGGGTGATGAAAAAGGCAACTACAAGCGTGTTAGTCCTAACGATCATGTAAACTATGGACAATCGACCAATGATGTGATTCCGACGGCGATTCGGATTGGCGGATTGTTGGCGCTGGAAAAAACTTTGTTGCCGGCTTTGTTGAAGGCCGTAGCCGCTCTAGAAAGCAAAGCCACAGAATTTCAAGATATTGTAAAATCAGGCCGCACTCATATGCAAGATGCAGTGCCTGTGCGACTCGGTGAAACCTTCCGCGCTTGGGCTCAAATTCTCAGAGAACATACCTTGAGAATTCAAACTGCATCGGCGGATTTGACATCCTTGGGATTGGGTGGCAGTGCGGTGGGTACTGGCTTAAATACTCATCCTGAATATTGTCAAAAAGTTGCTGAAATTCTCTCGACATTAATTGATAAACCTCTGAAACCAGCGACACATTTAATGGCGGCTATGCAGAGTATGTCGCCGTTTGTAAATGTGTCTGGTTCGCTGCGAAATCTGGCTCAAGATTGCGTTAAAATGTCCCATGACTTGCGTTTGATGGACTCCGGACCGAAAACGGGTTTGAAAGAAATTCAACTGCCTCCGGTGCAGCCTGGTTCGTCAATTATGCCGGGAAAATACAATCCTGTGATGGCGGAAATGACTTCGATGGTTTGTTTTCAAGTCATGGGTTATGATAGTGCGATCGCCCTTTGTGCCCAAGCGGGACAATTGGAGTTGAACGTGATGATGCCCCTGATCGCCTACAATCTGATTCACAGCATCGAAATTTTGGGCAATACGATTAGTGCCCTGAGCACCAAATGTCTGGCAAAAATTGAAGCTAAGGGCGATCGATGTCTCGCTTATGCTGAAGGTAGTCTCGCCCTCGTTACCGCCCTCAACACCCACATCGGTTATCTCAACGCGGCGGCTGTTGCCAAAGAATCCCTAGAAACTGGCAAATCTTTGCGGCAAATTGTGCTAGAACGCGGTTTAATGAGTGCAGAAGACTTGGCAAAAGTTCTAGACTTAGAGAAAATGAGTGCGATGCCCACCTCTTCTGCTAAGTAAGCTCAACTTAAAAAAACAGAATACTCAGATCCCCAACTTTTTTAATAAGTCGGGGGTCTAACAGCAGATATCCCACCTTAAGTTATTCTTGGATAGTGTCAAGTTTCGGAGCAACATTTATGCGCGCAGGTTCTTTTAGTAAGTTAGTCCCTGATAGAGAGAATACAACGCAAGTTACCTTTTATTATGTGGAAGGTCAGGCAGAAACGTTTACAATTTCTATGCCTGCACGAGATTTTCAAGAGGAAGTAATGAATTTATTAAGCCAACCTTGGTTGACTTTTCATTTAAACGATCAAACCGTTTTTATCTGTACATCCAGAGTGGTGAAAGTGGAAATAAAACCCGCGATTCCAGAACTTCAAGGTCAAGGAATATTCCCTAACTCCCAGCGAGTTACGACAATGCAGCGTGGAGCTGCTGGCAGATTACCAATGGATATATAATTTAGTTATTGGTTATTGGTTATTGGTTACTTGCTACGCTCAGGGCGCAGCAAATAACCAATAACCATGAACAAACAACAAATAACCCATAAAATCATGCCTAAAGTTAGTTTAATTAGAGCTAATTCCTACGATCGCCAAATCTTGCAAAAATCCTTAGAAAGCTTGATAGCACCCTTGGGGGGAATGTCAGCTTTTGTCAAAGGTGGCGATCGTGTTCTACTCAAACCCAATCTCCTCACAGGTTCTCGCCCCACCAAAGAATGCGTCACCCGTCCAGAATTGGTCTATTGTGTGGCAAAAATGGTAATAGAAGCGGGTGGAAAACCGTTTTTAGGTGACAGCCCAGCCTTTGGGAGTGCTATGGGTGTTGCCAAAGCCAACGGCTATTTGCCACTGCTAGAAGAACTGAATTTGCCAGTAGTAGAATTTCAGGGAAAACGTTACGAAACTGTCAACGATGACTTCAATCATCTCCGGCTGTGCAAGGAAGCCATGGAAGCAGATGTGGTAATTAATTTGCCCAAATTGAAATCTCACGTCCAATTAACCGTCACCATGGGTGTGAAAAACTTGTTCGGCTGTGTTCCTGGTAAAATGAAGGCTTGGTGGCACATGGAAGCTGGTAAAGATAGTGCTAGATTTGGTGAAATGCTGGTAGAAACTGCACGCACGATTAACCCAAATTTGACTATTCTCGATGGGATTATTGGTCACGAAGGTAACGGGCCCAGTGGCGGCGAACCTAAGTTTTTGGGAATTTTGGGCGCATCAAGTGATGTGTTTGCTTTGGATAGAACAATTGTTGAAATTATTAATGCTAATCCCGCTAGTGTTCCGACTGTGGTGGCGGCGATGAAGTTGGGGCTTTGCTCGAATTTAGAGGCTATTGATTTTCCGCTGTTGCAGCCGGAAAGTCTCAAGGTGTGGGATTGGAAGTTGCCGGAAAATATGATGCCGATCGACTTTGGTATGCCTCGTGTGGTCAAGTCGGCGTTCAAACACCTTTATATCAGGTTTATCAAAGAAAGGTTCAACATCAAGGCTTCCGATTAGCTCTCGGAAAAGGAATCGGTAAAATTTTCTGTTGTTATGCCTTGTGCTTCGCCCTGTTAATTGTGAAGAAATATGACGCATATGTTAGAAAATAAAATATATTTTATGTTAAGCTTTAATAAGCCAGTTCTAAATCCTATGGTTTAAACTATTTGTATCACTGTATCGAGACTTCGTGAATGAGTCGTGGTGTTTTGCCACCTGGCAGCAATGGGAGATAATATCTAGGTATAAATACTTCTAATTGCGGTCAATTGGAACTAGAGTTAGTGGGAAGTTGCACTAAATCTTTATAATTGAGAGATAAATTATAAAGACTCAGTAAAGCTCGAAAAAGTATATTGACAATTGTACTGATCTTGCATGATAATCCCCACATATCAACTAAATCCGGCTTGAATAACCCCTTTATTTATTAGTCAATAGAATTCGAGCGAAAGCTGGTATGTTAGCGGTTTCAACCGCCTAGCCTTCGAGGGGTAATAGACCCGTATTTGATCGGAAAGATGGCTGTTATTAAATGTACAAAGTTTAATCCAGTTGCTTTATCCATCTGTCGGTATTACAAAGCTCTGAAACAGTTTCAGAAACCCTTCTCGTATCAGGGATGGAAACCTAAATTCGGTTGATATATTTTATGGGTATGGATGTTTTTTTCAATTCCACCAAGGATTCATTACTAGATCGACAATAAAAAATCACCACCACAAAGGAATATCTAGCAGATGCCTACTAACAACAACCTGACAATCTTACAACCTCTACAAGCAAAACTATTGCCCGATGGTAAGGTTTTACTCACCCGTAAACTAATAGAAGCGATCGTTGAATTAAATAATTATTGGGATGGTTCCATTACTGTGATGATGGAAGAATCCCAATTCGAGAACGGCAATATCGATCAAAAAGTATTCAAGATTAATGAACTACCTTTTAATTTAGAGGTGATTTCTTTCGATCTGATTACGCCAGCTTTACTGAAAAAACACCACAGCTCTGTAGTATTAGCAGTGCCCGGATACCGACAGAACCATATTGCTCAAGTCTGTAAGTTAGCGGGAGTGCCGTGTATTTATGTTTCTGAATACACTTTGAAAACGCGCAACCAAATTGCGAGTGTAACTACAAGTAATCCGATTATGCGCCTGCGGAAACTGCTGTGGGAATACAATCAGGAAAAAAAGCAGTGCAAGGCGATCGTCATGGCAGATGGATTGCAATGCAACGGCACTCCTACCTACGAAGCCTACAAGCATATCAATCGCAATCCACTGTTTTTCTTTGACACCCGGATTAGCGAGGATATGTTAGCCACAGAGGCAGAAATTGAAAAACGCACTGCAAACAGCTCGCAAGCTCAGCCTTTACGTTTGTTGTTTTCAGGTCGCCTGGTTAAAATGAAAGGAGCCGATCATTTACTTTTGGTTGCTCAAGAACTCAAGCAAATGAAAGTTAACTTTGAACTGTTCATCAGCGGTTCAGGTGATTTAGAAAAGACGATGCACAAGACCATCGCAGCTAATCAACTTCAGAACGTGGTGAAAATGCTTGGCGTACCAGACTTTAAAACTGAGTTTTTCCCCTTTGTAAAGAAGAATATTGATTTGTTTGTTTGCTGTCACCGTCAGGGCGATCCTTCCTGTACTTACATAGAAACTATGTCTTGTGGAGTGCCGATTGTGGGCTATGCTAACGAAGCATTCGAGGGGATTTCTGCAATGTCGGAAACCGGATGGGTTGTACCAATGAATCAACCTAAAGTGATGGCCCAGAAAATTGCACAACTCAGCCAGCAGCGGGAAGCAATTAAGTCTATGTCGTTCAAGTCTCTTCATTTTGCTCAAAAGCATACTTTTGAGAAGACTTTTAAAGCTCGCGTAGAACATATGCAGCAGGTGATTGCCCAATCAAGGCAGGCTCAAGAAGCTACGGAAAATCGATTGTCTGAAGAGACAAATCCGATTTTTGCGTAATATTCAATTCTGCGATTCACGCTGATTACCCCCTTTATCCTGTGGCGATTGAAACCGCTACTACTATCATTAAGTCTGCTTTAGCCGACTTAAGATCTAAAGGGGGTATTTGAGGTTACTGCTGTTTGCACTTCCATGGGATTTGATTTTGGTTACATCAAATCCTCTCTTCATCATCCTGTATTAAACTCTCTCTTCTCTTCCTTCGCGTCCTTTGCGCCTTCGTGGTTAAATCATTCCGATACAACCGGAATTGATATTACATCACCATTGCGCCCGATCGCTAATAATGCGATCGCCAAACTCAGCTAAAAACTCCCTGCTGTAGCAGGGCTGTCTATGGATTATCTTTAATAAGCACCCTGATAAATTTACAGTCAAAAGTCAAACCAATTAGTTATTATCTCGACTTTTTACTTTTTACTTCTGAAAACCCACAATTCCCAACCACCTTGGAATATTTAACCGTACAATACTTCTTTCATAGGTGGCGTAGCATCTTTAGGATCGAACTGTTTTAATTTCAAGGCTTGTAGTAAAAACAGCCAGATATAAAGTGGATTCAACAAAACATACCGCTGCCAAAGACGCCCTGGTTCCATGACAAGTCGAAACAGCCATTCTAAACCTAACTTACCTAAAAACTCAGGAGATTTAGCCAAATTTCCTGAATGAAAATCGTAAGCAGCACCTACAGCAATCAGAGGCATTGATAATTCATCGCGATATTCGTAGGCCCAAACTTCTTGTCTGGGACACCCCAAACCTACAAAAGTAATTGCTGCACCGCTGTCGCGAATTTCCTGAGCGATGCGATGTTTTTCTTCCGTAGTAGTCTGTCGGAATTTAGAAGGCTGCATTCCCGCAATAATTAACTTGGGAAAACGCTGGCAAAGATTTTTAGATAAAGCCTCAAGTACACAAGGTTTAGAGCCGTATAGATAGATAGACAACCCTTCGACGGCGGCACTTTCGCAGATTTCTAACATCGCATTCGGCCCGCAAACGCGATCGGGCAATTCTGTATTATAGAGCAAATTTAATGCCCATCTGACTGGTTGTCCATCTGGCAATACTAAGTCGATGTGATTGAGGCGATAGCGGTGAGTGCTGTCAAGGACTCCTGTCATTACGCCGTGCACCGCTAAAGCCGAAACCGACATTGGTTTGCCGGCGCGAGCTGCGCCAATAATTTTGCTAACTGCCGCTTTATAATCAACCGCATTTACTAAGATTCCCAGAACATTCTTTTTACCCTTGTCAATCATTTGGCACCTCTTTAAGCCAACGCTCGTGGTTACATTCATAAATTTCCTGAAGAATTTGTTTGACGTTATATTTCATTTTCCAATCTGGGTAGTGACTCTCGAATTTTCCATTGTCACTAATCCACCATATATGATCGCCTATGCGATTACTTTCAGCATAGGTCCAATTGAATTTGCGATCGGCTATTGTCTCGCACATTTCGATAGCTTCTAGCATAGAACAATTGCTGTACCTGCCACCTCCTGTGTTGTAAACCTGTGCGCTTCTGGGAGCTTTGAAAAATTCATAAAATGCTGAAATTAAATCTGCGCTATGAATGTTGTCCCGGACTTGCTTACCTTTGTATCCGAAAACGGTGTAGGGAGTTCCTGTCACCGCGCATTTCATTAAATAGGCCAGGAAGCCGTGCAATTGAGCTCCTGAATGATTCGGGCCTGTCAGACAGCCTCCCCGAAAACAAGCCGTGTTCATATTAAAATAGCGGCCGTATTCTTGAACTAAAATGTCGGCAGCTACTTTGGATGCACCAAACAAACTGTGCAAACATTGGTCGATGGACATATCTTCCCGAATGCCCCCTTCGTAAGTATGACCCGGTGCAATTTCCCACCTGTGTTCTAATTCCACTAAAGGCAATTTGTTTGGTGTATCCCCGTATACTTTGTTGGTAGAAGTGAAAATAAAAACGGCTTTGGGACAGTACAAACGAGTTGCTTCTAAAAGATTTATCGTGCCGTTGGCATTGACGGTAAAATCTATTTTAGGAGCACGGGCTGCCCAATCGTGGCTCGGCTGGGCTGCGGTGTGAATTACTAATTCGATCGACTCGCCGTACCGCTGAAAGATATTGGTAATTGCTTCATAGTCGCGAATGTCAATATCTAAGTGGTAATACTTAGTCCCCAAGGATTGTTCTAGCTGTTGGCGGTTCCAATTTGTAGAACCATCTGCACCAAAAAAGAACTGGCGCATATTATTGTCAATGCCGACTATATCCAAGCCTTGTTTAGCAAAGAATTTACAGGCTTCAGAACCAATTAAACCCGCAGAACCCGTAATAATTGCAACGCTCAAATTTTATCCTCCTCACAAATATTGTTTGATATTTTGGCGATCGAATACATCAGAAGTTAGCCAGATTTTCGATCGAGTAGATCTTCGCACAATTGGGCAAAAAATTTACCTTTAACATCCCAATCATATACTTCTTTGACGCGCTTTCTACCTGCTTCACCCAAACGCGATCGCCCTAAAGGATCTTTGCCTAAACACACTATAGCTTCTGCTAAACCTTCCACAGCGCGATCGGGGTCTGTAGCCGGAACTTTAATGCCCGTTTCAGCAGTAACCTGAGTAGCAGGACCACCCAAATCCAAACAAATCACCGGACGACCTATCCCCATCATTTCCGTGCAGACAAAACCGCCAGAATCGTGCAAACTAGGGTGGAGGAGAACGTGAGATTCCCCCATTTTAGAAAGAGTTTCACCACGAGGTAGAGAACCCCAAAAATGAACCTGGTTTTTGATTCCCAATTCTGTTGCCAAGGTTTCCAAACGCTGCCTTTCTGGACCATCTCCCACAATCCAGTATTCCGATTGTTCCAGCTTCGCCTCCGCAAATGCACGGAGTCCCAAGTGCACTCCTTTCCAGTGTAAGAGACGACCGACACTGATGAATCTAATGGGTTGTTCCGGGGGAGTTGGGAATTGTGCTAGTGCTTGAATTTCCGGCTGCGACAAACCGACTTGCGAGAAAATTTTCACATTTTTTGCTTTCAGAAATCGGAGTCTTGCAGCCGTTTCTTCGGTAGTTGCTAACGCGACAACACTGCGACGCGCCGTCAGCCCTACAAACGGATCGCGTTCCCCCAATCTTTGAGCCCATTCCCGGAGAGTTTCGTAAATTTTGCCCCGGCGGCTAAAATCTTGCCAAAAAGGCTTTGGTGCTGCTTCTGCACCCCCCACAGGCCCCCAAATGAAACGGTGCGGTAGTAATGCCAGGAAGCTGGGAGACCAATGTTTCACATAAGTTACGTGCTGTACTATGTCAAAACCGATCGCGCGATCGAGTTTCCGAGCGATAAAATAAGCCCAGATTTGCCACAAATAGTAATGAAGTTGCAGCAATCCTTGTTTCCCCTTCCAATCTTCGCTCCACCCAAAGGGGTCAAAATAAATAAAATGCAAATTGGGTACTGGATTGCGTTCTAATTCTGCTTCTATGTACGATCGACAAAAAGTGCGAGTAAATACCCAAGTTTCGTGATATTTAGCAGCTTGAATCACTGTATTCCATCCGACTCCCTCTTCAGAGCCGAGATTTGGTTCGCAAGCAAAAGCGGATAATAGAACTTTCATCAATTATTTGGTATAGGGCATTGGGCATTGGGCACCTGTGCTGAGCGTAGCCGAAGTATTGGGCATCGCTGCACTGGGCATTGGGCATTGGGCATTGCTAACAAATAACAACTGTCAACTAACAACTGCGAACAGTTAACAGTTAACTGATTTCATTAAAAAAGAGATAACTTCGACATAACCTTTAGCCGCCGTTTCAGGAGTTTTTTGAGCAATTAGCTGTCGGGAGCGCTCCCCCATCGACTCAATCAAATCAGGATTATCTAGAAAAACTTGCATCTTTTCTGCTAACTCCTGAGCCTTACTAGGATCGAAAATATAACCGTTTTCCCCTGACACAATCAATTCACAGGAAGCCGCACCCTTTGAACACAATACCGGTTTCCCAAACACCATGGCTTCTGGTACAACCATTCCCCAGACATCCTCAAAAGTAGGAAATACAAAAACATCAGCTTGGTCAAAATAAGTCCCCAAACTTCCGTAATCTACCCATCCCACCCACTTTACTTGTTCGTAAAAATCTTGTTCTCTAATAAAACTTTCCAGTTCCTCCTGCTGGTCTCCCTTGCCAACAATCAGTAAAGTATAATCAGAATATCCTTGTTTTTTGAGAAGAGCACAAGCTTCTAACAGCGTCTTAATTCCTTTTCTGGCGGTAATCCGCCCCACATATAAAAAAATCGGCTGCTTGAGGTCTAATTTTTTGACCTTAGTTGTGGACAAAGGTTTCAGCAGCGTTTCCGCATCGGGAACTAAATAAGTTCTCGTAAAAACTTCCGCTTCTGGTACATTCAGCGATTCTACCAAATATCTTTTTCCTGCTTCGCTGTTAGAAACAAAAGCATCAGCAAACTTCGCTAATATGCGTCTGACAGATGTCCGAAAACTCGAATCTCGAAAATCTGTGTTCGGGGAACTACCATCATAAATAATGGCAATTCGCCACCGACAAATAGGTTTAAGAAGCACCACCAAGACAGTCCACAAAGAAAAAGCTTGAGGAAAAACTATATGAGGTCTAAATTTGAGCAAATGACCTATGATACTGGGTGATACGGCGATAAAACCGCGATCGTACCCTGTTTCAATCTTTTCGGTTTCGACAAACTTAGTCTCGCCTACCAATACAATCGAAGATGCTCCTGGTAGCGTCGGATCGAATCCAGACCAAACACGACCAGTATAAAAAACTGTATTCTTAAATACTTTGGTAAATTCTCTCAATACTGGCTGCCAGTAAGCTCCCAATTCGACTTCCGGGACTAGCCAAGCGACGCGGATTTCATCCATGCGATTCACCTTTTAGTTGTAGGAGTAGAGCTGATTAGCCACGATAGCCTAAAGGCCCTCGGCGGACTGAGGTGAGAATCAACCTCAAATAAGGTAGCAGCCAATATATCGGCCACAATATATTTGTGTGCCGCTTTACGAGCACTTTTGACTCTTTGGGACTAAAACCTTTGGGTTGCATTACCTGTTTCCAGCGATCGAGCAAACTCATGTTCGGGTCTTCCCAGCAGTTACCCTCAGACGGGTTAGCCGAGCAGGTTCCGACGTATCCGGGAACTACCCAAACTGTACAATTTTGTTGCACCGATCGCAAACCGTAGTCAATATCTCCCATGCTGTGAATAAAAGCTGGGTCTAAGTTACCCACTAATTCAACTACCTCTCGCGGTATCAAAACGCAGTTGCCGTTCATTGTACTGCACTGTTGAGCTTCGGCGATCGGTTCCAGCAGACGAAAATGCAGAGGGTGCCACCAGCTAGTCCGCAACCAGCCCCCGTAAGTCAGCGCCCCAGTTGTCGCATCGTGAGTAGAACCCACTGCAATCGGTCGCCTGTGGCCTTGCTCGGCCAAGCTTCTGGACGTTGCCAGCAGAGTGTTCACAGCCGACGGTTCCAGTACAGTGTCATCGTTGAGCCAGAGGTAGTAGTCATAATCATGCTTCATCGCTTCCGCCAATCCCTGCCGCATTCCCCCATTCCAGAACAAATTCCCATCTCCGCCCAGCAATTTCACCTGGGGATAAGTCTCCTGCACAGCTTCGCGAGTACCATCAGTGCTGGCATCGTCCACTAAGTAGACCACCAGCAATACATCTGCTGGTAGTATCTGATTGAATAATGCCGCGAGACTAGCTAAGGTCTTTTGCTTGCGATTGTGGCAAGTTATGATTGTCGCTATAGTGCTGTGTGGTTTCATCAATCTATAATAGTTTCATTCAATATTATTGTAGTCTGGAAAAAATTATGAGGCAATTCCTAAAAAAAATAGCGTACCAAATGCTTAAGCCTCTGGGATTTGATGTCCCGCGAAAAGGCATGAGAACATCTATGTACGGTATGCTCGATCAGTTGATCGAGTTGGGTTTTCAACCAGAAACAGTTATAGATGTCGGCGTTGCCTACGGGACTTTTGAATTGTACGAAAAGTTCCCCACAACCAACTTCTTACTGGTAGAGCCTTTGATCGAATACGAGAAAAATTTAAAAGCAATTTGTCAAAAATACCATGCTGAGTATATCATGGCGGCAGCCGGTGCTCAAGCGGGAAATATTACGATTAATGTTCACCCTCAACTCTACGGATCTTCTACTCTCAACGAGTCAGAAGGCAGTCTTGCCGACGGTATACCTAGAGAAATCCCTCTAGTTGTTCTCGATGATGTGTGCCGGGGAAAAAACTTAAAAGCCCCTTATTTATTGAAAATTGATGTCCAAGGTGCCGAGTTGAATGTTTTAGATGGCTGTCGTCAGATGCTTGAGGATACAGAAGTAATCATACTGGAAGTATCCCTGTTTCAATTCTTTGTTGGTGGCCCGCAATTATACGATGTTGTGAGTTATATGAAAGAGCGCGGATTCGTCACCTACGATATTTTTGGAGGTTACATCCGCCCTCTCGATGGAGCGTTGGCTCAGGTAGATATGGTGTTTGTTAAAGAAAACGGACTATTTAGAAAGTCTCATTTTTTTGCGACACCACAGCAGCGGAAACAGTTAGTTTAATTGGCTGCACTGTTGGCGGCGCTGGCGAGTTCAGAAAACAGCGACAAGTAGCGGCGAGCTTGTATGTCTGAGGTGAATTCTTGTTCGACTTTCTGGCGCGCCCTGGTGCAGAGTTTTTGGTGTCGATCGGGATTTTCTAGTACCCATGCAATACCTGTAGCTAAATCTTCTGTTTCATAAGGTTTAGCTAAGTAGCCATTGGAGCAATGCTCGATCAAATCTGGCATTCCCCCAATCTTGAATCCGACACTGGGGATGCCACAGGCTGCCGCTTCCATCACCGTATTCGGTAAATTATCGTAAACAGAAGGAGCCACGAACACATCCGCTGCTGCATAAACTATTGCCAGAGAAACGTCGTCAGCGAATTTACCTAAGTAATGCGTGTTAAAACCAAGTTCAATCGGATTGGCTGCTCCCGAAGAACCAAAAACTAGCAACTGTATGCGATCGTTCCAGCCCGATTTACTGAGACTTTGCAAAGCCGGTATCAGCAAGTTAAATCCTTTCCACCGATCGCCCGTACCGCTAGCACCGCCAAAGAGTACAATTTGTTTATCTTGAGGTAAATTCAGGATTTCTCTAGCCCATTGCCGGTTGATGGGTTTGTACTTTTGAGTATTAATCCCATTCGGAATTACCTCAACTCGCTCGTCTTTAAACAGAGAACTAGAACTAGCACATTTCGCCAGCCAAGCACTAGGGCTAACCAAAGTTAAGTTAAGATTTTTCCAAGCTTTCGCTTTCCTCTGCCACACCCAACGCGACAAATCCCCATCCTTGCTGCTGTGGAGTTGGTGACAGCTACCGCAAGATTCAGTATAGCGATCGCACTCTTCGCTATAGTGACATCCACCAGTGAAAGGCCACATATCATGGAGAGTCCAGACTAGGGGTTTATTAAACTTGGGAATGGTTTCTACTTGCATATAACCACCACAAACCCAGTGCAAATTAATAATATCTGGTTGGATTTTGGCAACTTTCGCAGCCAGGGAGTCTGGTAGCCATTGAGGAGAAAATATGGCGGGATTTCTCTGAGGATAAAGCCGTAATGGAGCATTTGATATAGTCGAAATAATCTTATCAAACTTGCTTGCTACCCCATCCTGTGACACAATGACATTTGCATCCCCACTTATCTTATTTTTCACCAGCATTTGGGAAGACACCCCAATCCCCTGCAAACCTGCGTGCAGTCTATAAGCTGCGCGGGCTGCACCACCGACCGTATCAGAACTATTAAGAACTACAACCTTCATCTACCTTGCCTGTCCTCTAGATTTAGAACGTCTAATGCGATCGGATTTGTGTCAACACTTTATGGACTTTTTTTTGTATCTTCTTTAGCAGTGGCGGATCGTAATCATACAAAGTATTTTGAGTGAAATTATCTGCTTGGGCATCCCGAATTGCAAAGGGTGGGTGTTTCAACGGAAATGTTAGGGCTTCCGCTGCCATATTATTATATGGACTGGTGACATCCCCCGTGTGAGTTCCCCCCGTACCGTGTCCGATGTTAGAAGCTAAATTGACATTAGCTAGAATATTCATACCATTTTGAATAAAGCTAGCAAAAGCCCACTGGAAATCCCAAGTATCTATCTTTTTCTCATAACAAAGCTCAAAAGTCTTTGTCCAAACTTTTACTGCTTGCGGATCTCCCAGTACATCCGCCAAAAAATTACCATCGCGAATTTCCGGCCACAACTTCATATCTAAATCGTAGTGCTGCCAAGCTCGTCTCCAAGTCGCCCAACTCCAGCAGTGATTGTAGCGAGAAAAGTAGTAGCTGTAATCAGTTCTTTTTCGCCCAAACTGAACATTTTGACCGGAGATTGACATGATTCGGCGATCGTCTCGGTAGCGATCGAGCAATTCTTCAGCAAAACGGAAAAAGGTCGGATCGGGCAAACAGTCATCCTCAATAATAATCGCCTCTTCCACCGTATCAAACACCCAATCTATACCGCTAGAAACCCGTAGCCGACAGCCCAGATTTACGTCAGCATAATTTTTCAATACTTCGCAGTCCCAATCTACTCGCTCAATAATGGCGCGAACGCGATCGCAATCTCGGTCTTCCCCCAGTCTATCTGCGCGGGGTCCGTCCGCAACTACTAACAGTTTCGGTGGCTTCACTTTGCGAATTTCTGCAAACACCCTTTCGGTTTCTTCCGGGCGTTTAAAAATAATAAATGCGACGGGAGTTTTCAATTGCCAATCAGACATTTAAATTCTCTACTATAATTTTAATTCACAACATCAGCAGTCATGTAGGATTTAAACTCAGGAAAAGTCAGAACCATCACAGTCGCTATGAATGCCAGTGTATCATTTTTCGTCTGATACGGCAAAAATCTATAGCGACCAGAAGCCATTCTAGGGTTGCTTTCTTGGTAGATAATATCTTGAGCAAAGTTGCCCCACCGCTCATCTATTAAATCAATGGTCATGCCCGCATGGGCCGAAGGCAGTAGCATATTAGAGCCGTGCAGACCAATTACTAAACGGCTTTCTGCATACAAGTGGCATATTTCCTGTTCAATTTTTTCAGTAAAACTATCCACCCTATAATCTTTAATCCATTCTGGGAACTTAGTTGTTGTCCCCAGACCAGCCACTGCAAATTTAGCCGTTGGTATCTGCAACCTGATTTTCTTAAATACTTCCTGAATCATCAAATTTTGGAGCCCCAGTGCAATTTTTTGACCCTTCAGCTTTCTCAAAACTCGGAACAAAAAACGATTAACTAACAAACGATCTTCGCGCCAGATAAAAGTAATTTTGATTTCTTCTCCCTCAAAATTGTGTTTGGGCACTCTTGTAAACCTGGTGATGTCAAACCGACTCGGATGAGAATAGGCTTCGCTGACATAAATCTCCTCAAAACGTTTAGTTTCTTCCTGCACAAACTCGGCAAAGCTGGGGTAATAATTCAGACCATTTTTTAAAGAGATAGGTACTGTCCAGACTTCCGCCACTCCTTCGGGAACCATCCACCTTAAAAACTTAGGGACGATCGTAATTAGCCCAAATTCCGGGTTGCAATCCAAGTGTCTTTCTGCATTGAGTAACTTTAACAGGGAGTGACCGTAAAGATAGTCAATACAGTTTAAGATGATTACCCGATCGCACTTCTTAAAAATTTCTTTGGTGATTTCAAGTTTCTCAGGTCTCGGATTTTGGAGTGAATGGAGCAAGGGTTTTCCTAACCATTCTGCCATCCTCTTATCCCCAGAAAAAACCTCTCCTTTTGCTAAATCAACTTGAATGGATGTGTGAGACCCATGACCAACTCTCAATACATCGATTATTTCAGTGTCAGAGTCCTTTAACTTAGATTTCACACAAATCTGAATCCCCTGCCATAGGACCTCGATGGGTGTGAGTGCAGCACCTGTTCTGGGACAATTGGATTGCTGCTGAATGTCGGGTTTGATTTTAATCATAAAAACCTCACGGGAGCTTGGAAACCCAGTGGCTTTAGCCCTGGGAGGAAAAGGGACGCAGGATAATTTAGTGTCCCGTCAAGAGTTTTAAAATCCATAATTGTATCCATCTTTTTGATGAATGAGAAAACAACATTTGTAGTTAATTCCTTGAATTAATCCCTGGACTGCTGACACATTAAAACTGCCAGATGAGCGGACAGCGACCCTGCCCGTATAAGTGCCAATCTTTTTACCCGAAGTAACAACAGCTTTTATAATGTCACCCGTCTGAAAACCTTTGACAAATTTTAATCTCGGAACGTACCGAGAAGGAAATCCAAACTTGTCTGTGCGACACATCTGTCTTGAACCATGTCCAGTGGCTTTGATATTTAGGGGTTGATTTGCTAATACAGAAATATTAGGCGCATCCCCTACGCAAACTGCATCAAAGAAGTGGGTTTTTGGTAATTTTAACCGTAAACGGTTGAATTTGGTCAATCCGCCTGAACCCGTGACAATGACCTTGCCTGTTTCTTTCAGGCGATTAAACAAAGCCCATCGGGTTGAGTTGACAGCAGCCGCATCCTTCAATGGGCGCTTAGCTTGTGCCAAGATTTTCTTCAAAATATCGGGCTTTCTCGCCAAGAATATCTTGATATCCTTAGTCCCTTTTTTGGTATTACAAGGTTCACAGGCTAAGCACAGATTAGATACTCTATTGGTTCCACCTGATGATTTAGGATGAATGTGTTCAACTTGTAGCGGTACATTTTCCACACCACAGTAAGCGCATCGTCTATCCCATTTTTCAAGAAGATACTCACGGACTTCGTAACCTTGCAACTTTCCTTGTTGATACTCAATTCCTGATATTTCTGGGGTTTCCATTTTTGGCAAATCGAATCTGACTAATTCTTGAAAGATTGTGTGAACTGGTGCAAGTCTTGACAACTTGTTTACCCAAGTTAAAGTCGTTTCTACACGGTGGCGAAGACTAGGTGCTAACCAACCTTCGGGTCTAGTTCGGTTCAAAAACCTCGCTTGACGATACCTTGTGTGCCGATTTCTGCGACTGCGCCGTAGAGAGCGACGAGACTCTAGCAATCCCTTAATTGCTTGACCGCGATGAGTTAATTCAGCTACCCACATTAGCTCGGAGTCTCGAAGTATAGCTATTCCAGTAACTTTTGAACCAGGGTCTATCTTTAAAGTTACAGGTTGCGGGTCTTGAGACACCACTTTTTTCAAAATTATTGTGAAAGGGTAAAGTCGGAAAACTTTACATTTACCAACCTTTAATAGTTTGCGTGCCAAAGACGGTTTGCATGGTGTTAGTGGTTTGCGGTTGGCATCTAAAACAAAAACGTAATTTGGTTGGATAGACATTGTTGTGTCTCTTCGATTTCTCGTAAAGTTCGCTTTGCCAATGTTATAAGGGCTTTTTACGCTTGCAGCACTGTGTCAGTGACCATAAAACTGTTTAACTGCAAACAACAGAGCGGAAAACTAGCGTCGCATTCTCCGGTGTTATAACCCCAATAACGTAGCCAATTAAGGCGCGAGGCGGGTAAGCACGGCTTCAGTTTATTTGCTGAAGCCCCATGTCTTTAGACCGGGGTTGCTTACTTTATTAATCCCATTATCCGAAAACCCGCTTTGTACAAGTTAAGCGATTTCCAAATTAATTTACCAAAAGGTCGCAATTCCTTAATCATGAAATTGACTAAAATAATCACATAGAAATAAGTAATCAGAGTAGCTACCGTTGCACCAATCGCTCCATAATTAGGAATCAGAAACCAGTTTAACCCCACATTAAAAATGGAGCCGATGACTGTCAAGTACAGACTGTACCGCAACTGACCCTCTATCGTAAAATAGGTGTTGCGCGCCACCCCAAAGTTACTCCCAAATTGCGCCCAAACATAGATTGCCAGTACCGCTGCTGAACTACTATACTTGTCACCGTAAAGCACCTTTACTATCCAAGGAGAAAGCAATGAAATCGGGAGTGCCACTCCCAACCATAGTATCATCATACTATCACAGTAAATTTGAAATTTATTCATGTATTCTTCATAATTTTTATCTCTTAAATTAGCTAATTTGGGAAAAATAGATGAAGATATAATCATCGGCAAAAAATCGCAGACTTCGGAAATCTTAACCGCCGCAGCATAATATCCCAGTTCAGCATTTTTATTCATCCCACCCAGCATGAGCTGATCGGTTTTCGAGTACAAGAAAACTGCAAAGGCTGACAACATAATCGGCCAACTCTCCCGCATTAGTTCCTTGCCCCTAGACCAACTGAATCGCCAATCCTGAATTTTATTTCCCGTAAGCTTATAACAATATAAATAGGCCATGCCGACGATCGCCACCTCTGCCAAGCGAATGCCTGCAAAGGCAAGTAGTGGTGCCCCCAGCATTACCAATCCAATTCTGACTCCGGCAACTAACAAACAGACTGAATTCTTGGCCACCACTGTATATTTTGACTGGACTTGGGACTCAAACCAAAAATTTATCGTCTCAAAAGCTTGAAATACCGTCCCGGCTGCGATCAAGCCCACTAACCAGCGAGTCAGAGTGTCATTCGGCTTGAATAGGGAAATCATCACCACAGTTAACAACAGAGTGATGCAGCCACCAGTAAATTGCATCGCGAAGGCTGTCCCCAGGGTTTCGTTTTTGCATTCAGGATTGCGAGCGATATCCCGGATGACGATACCACCCAATCCCATGGTTGCTACCGAACTAAAGACGGAAACAAAGGCGATCGAATAGTTGAGCAAACCAAATTGCACCGGCCCCAGATAGCGTGCCACCCAAAGCCCTACGATCAAACCCAGAGCCATCTGCAAAATTTGGTCCGTGAACAGCCACGCCAGATTCACGAGTACCTGACGAAGACCTGGCCCGATTTTTTGACTGGCCACTGCTAGTTTATCTAACATTAGAAAGTTTTGAGTCCTTAAATAGATAAATCAGTTTGTTGAGACTTCGATAGTCAATGCCCAGAGTAGTAATAATACCATAGCTCGGAATTCTACTCATTGGTCAAATTTTAAACTTAATCTAGATTGAGTCGGAATCCCGATCAAGACTCCAACTCCCGTTGGTCGCTCAGGTGGGGCATGGATGAAGATTTGGCACTATCTATACTGAGCCTAACAGTCAGTATCACGTAGCCCAGCCAGACATCCCCAATCTCACCTATAGAACCTTCCGTTATATTATTTAAAATAATAAACACTAAGTAAATAATTGGGATTCCCGATTGAGATAGCGGGCGGCGACTCAGTTCTCTGACAGCAAAAATTAAATTAGTTAACAGAGAAACTAAAATTAGAATCATGCCTGGATAACCAAAAGAAAGCAAAATTGATATGGCACCATTGTGAGCCGTTTTGGGCTGAAACCCATTGGTCGTATATATAAAATAAGCTGGGGTTTGCTCTCCGACTTCATCTTGTTGAAAAAATCCATCAAATCCATAGCCAAACCAAGGACGCTGATTGGCTGCATCGATTAATTTTGGCCAGAATTCCGTGCGTCCAGTCAAGGTCAAATCCTTTCCCAAGCCTCCCACAACAATGGACTCTAAGTTATCGATAATATAAACGCTGGCAATGATTCCCAGCACCGTAAATCCGACAATAGAAGTAAAAGCCCATTGAAATTTTAATTTACTCAAAAAACTTAATGATGATACTACAACTATGAGCATCAAACTATTAACTAAAGAACCGCCAGAGCTAGTAGCTCTCACCAAATAAAAGGAAAAAAACATTAATCCCAGAGCTATCCAGCGTTCTTTCTGAGTTTTAGCACCTTGGGAATAGTGAAGATACCAAAGTGCTGTACATATAACCATGATGCTACCGAAAGCATTTTTGTGACCCGTAATTCCGGCAAATTCGCGTCCCACATTCGGGCGTCGCAAAAAACTAACTAGAGCGAGGGAGGTATAGCCCGCTCGCAGTAACCCCGATAGCTCATGCCACTCATATCGTGAACCTATATAAAAACTAACAATTGTAAAACCTGTAAATGCCATTCCTGCTTTTAGTGTAATATCAGGAACTAGCGACCAAAGTGTCGATGTAATTGGCAACAAAAAGTACACAAAACCCGCAGGGTTTCTCAATATTAATGATGACAAACCTTCCACAAATTGCTTGTTTAAAAATTTGACTAATCTGCTACATAAAAGAAATGCAATCCATGGATAAAAAAGAAAAGGAATTTGATAAATAATTCCTTTTTCTGCTTCAGCAATATTTACAAAATGCAGGTAATTAAAAGGAGGTAAATTGACGTGAGGAGATACGAATATGTACAAAATAGTAAACCATCTTTCTAAAGTAAGACCAATTTTTTTTTGACTAGCTATCTGAAAGATGAAGAGAGTAAGAATAAATACGCTCAATCCTAATATAATTAGCAACAAATTATTGCTGAGAATTAGTTCCTTAATTATTTTTGCCATAAATATATTTGTTTGAGTTCTAAGAGGTTCAAATTTGAGATTTGAGATTGGGAATTAAAGAAGTGTTAATTAACTGGCGAGGGAATGTCGCTTGAGTGAGAAGTGCTATAGATTGTAAATTTCTTGAGCCCTATCAAAAATCCTCTCGCCTCTGACTCTCTCCACCTCTAACACCACCATAGACAATATAGATGCACAACCGCCCGTCTGCCATAAACAAGGCATTTCCATGATGAGCGATTAAACTGGTGAAAGATGCTAGTAATCAAATAGGTAGCCTGTGGTTAACAATGATTTTCCTAAACAAATAACCCTGTCCGTATTGAGTTTAACCTTGTGGACGATCGCCTGGGCGAGTATGATTTCCCTAGGAAGCCCAGGGAGTGCTACGGCGCAAGTCCGATTACGTCCCGGTGCAGCCACCACACCCCCTACAGGGTTGAGGAGATCCCCGGAAAGCTATAAACTCGGTGGAGGCGATCGCATCCAAGTAGAAATACTGGAAGTACCCGAACTCACCCGCGGCTACGAAGTTCTCTCCGACGGTTCTGTCAACCTACCCCTAATCGGTTTAATATCAATCCGTGGCCTGACCTTAGTAGAAGCCACCACTATTATCCGCAACGCCTACCGCCGCGTCCTCAAAGACCCGATAGTCACAGTCAGCCTCGTCGCCGCCCGCCCCCTCAACGTCGGCGTCATCGGAGAAGTCACCAGGCCCGGAAACTTCACCATCACCCTCGCTTCAGGTCCAGGTGTAACACCCTCAGTCCAATACCCAACCGTCACTCAAGCCATCAAACTCGCTGAAGGTGTCACTGGTGTCGCCGACATCCGTAACATCCGTGTCCGCCGGCCCCAACCCGACGGTCCAGACCAAGTGCTCAACGTCAATCTGTGGAAATTCTTGCAGGAAGGAGACATCTCTCAAGACATCATTTTGCAAGACAGAGACACCATTGTGATTCCCACCGTCACCAACTTCAACCAAGCAGAAGCACGCCAATTCGCGACCGCCAACTTTTCCCCACCCCCAGAAAAACCTAGATCCATATCCATAGTCGGCCAAGTCACCAGCCCTGGAGCTTACGTCGTCATTGGTGGGAACACCACCAACGGCCTGAGCCGGGAAGGATTCCCCACCGTCATCAGGGCTATTCAGCTAGCCGGTGGCATCACTTCAGAGGCAGATATCCGTCAAATTCAAGTGCGTCGCATCACCAGAAAAGGCGAACAAATTATCCCAGTTAACCTGTGGCAATTCCTAGAGTCCGGCGACGGGTCTCAAGATACCATCCTCCAGCAAGGAGATACGATCGTCGTTCCTAAAGCGACTATCGTCAACCCCGCCGAAGCCGGTCTCTTGGCTAACGTTAACTTTGCTCCCCCCGCCATCAATGTGTTTGTGGTAGGAGAAGTCAGAACTCCTCTGGAACCAATCAAGTTGCCGGCCAATGCTACCTTGAATCAGGCTTTGCTCTCTAGAGGATTTTTTGGCTACGAAAACAGCAGAGCTACTAGAGAAACTGTTGACCTAATTCGTCTCAATACTGACGGTACCGCCACTAAACGCACGATCCAAGTCGATTTAACTCAAGGAATTAACGAGGAAAAAAATCCTCAACTCCGCAACAACGATATGATCGTAGTCTCGCGCAGCGGTCTCATCAAATTCGTAGACCGTATGAATACAGTCCTTGGGCCCTTAGGCCCTGCTACCGGAGTGTTAAATTTTCTCAACCTGATCCGCTCTATATTCCGATGAGCAGGTATTGGGCAAAATTGCAGGAAGTCTTAATTTGGCGATCGGGCCCGATCGCTCGGTTAGAATAAACTAAGGAATAGCATTTTCCCGGAGTTGTGGCACTGTAGTATCTGGAATATCAACCTCTAAAATATCGGTAGCATCTTAAATATCAACCTCTCTAATACACAGACTGAATATGGATACCAGAAAAAATTACCAACCGTTCCTACCAAAATCTAATGGTCAATTGTCTCCCTTGTCGGCTCCTAACTACAGAGATAAGTTTGAAGAAATAGAAGAAGAAAAACTAGACTTATCTTGGCTATTTGGGGTGGTACGTCGCCGCCTCCTAGTAATGGTAGTAACCAGCATTGCTTTGAGTTCCCTGGTGGGAGTGGCGATCCTCAAAAACTCTAAAAACATTACCATCGACTATGAAGGCTCGTTTTCCTTGTTGGTAGAACCAGCTACCGCTGAAGGTTTACTATCCAAACAATTAGATAATACCGTAGCTGCTGACTTAGCTAAAATCAATATAGAAGGGATTAGTTTAGTAGATTATGAAACGCAAATTAGGATTTTACGCAGTCCCAGAATGATGCGACCAGTGCTACAAAAAATGCGGATATTGTATCCTAATATTACCTACAATGACCTCATGTCAAAAATATCAATAAACCGGATTAGCTATGAAAAAGATGGCAAACAGCAAGGGACAAAAATTTTAGAAATTAAGTACAAAGATTCAAATCCCAAAAGAATTTATGCTGTATTGGATCAAGTTTCTAAAGCTTATTTAGAGTACAGTTTGCAACAGCGACTAACAGGTATTAATCAAGGAATTAAGTTTATAGATATGGAGATGCCGAAGCTCCGAGAAAGAGTCGAAGTTTTGCAAATACAAGTCCAAAAACTGCGTCAGCAGAGCAACTTGTTTGACCCCCAGCTAGAAGGAAGATCTCTGTCAGAACAAGTTCAGAGCATTCGGGGACAGCAAGCCACACTCCAAGTACAGTTAAAAGGTATGCGAACTGTCTACCAAAATTATCAAAAACTACTGGAACAGAATAACCCCGTTGGCATATTAATCACCCAAGGACAAGGTTACGCAGGATTATTAGGTGAAATCCAAAAAGTTGACTCAGAAACTTCCCTAAAATTAGCTCAGTACAGAGAGGACAGCTTGCCGATTTTAGCACTCAAAAAAACGAGGCAAGAACTAATATTAACAGCAAGTCAACAAGCTAAAGAAGTGGTGATGAAAAATTTGAACAGCCAAATCCAAGAAATTGAATCACGAATTTTGGCAATGAATCAGTTACAAAAACAAATGAATCAAAAAAATAGAGAATTTTCCTTGACAACTAGAGAATACGACAACTTACAGCAAGAACTGCTAGTGGTGACTAAAAGTTTGTCCGACTTTTTGGCAAAACGAGAAGCTTTGCGGATAGATGCGGCTCAGCAGCAAATACCTTGGGTA
>NZ_JAHRFC010000030.1:51688-71921 GCF_020883015.1 Microcoleus sp. CAWBG640 | reverse complement strand
GGATTACTTGATTCACTTCCTGGTTGTCAAGCTCACGCTTCGGGCGATCGCCTCACAAACCGCTCCGGCTCAAGCCGGAGCGACTTTGTTAAGAAAGATGTGAGTAAGGCATAGCTTAAGAAGGGGGGGTTGGGGGGGTAATATATAGCGCTACTTTATGAAATTGGTATGACCAAAAATAATTGCCCAAAAACAACAATTTCGTGAGGACTCAAGCGCCCTAACTGGCGGACGAGAGGCAGAAATTATACCATTTCTCTAAAATCGTGCAACAATCTTTGACCCCCCCCTAACCCCCCCTTATCAAGGGGAGGGACAAGACTACTGTTGCATTCTTTTTTAAAATTGGTATTAGAGTGATATCAAATCCGGTAACATCGGAATTATTCATCTCTCTTATCTCCCTCTGTGTTCTCTGCGTTCTAGTAAGGTTAAATCATTCCGATGCAGCCGGAAACGATATCACCCCCCCAAGGGGGGAAATTCTGGAAGAAGAACCCCCCCTTGCCCCCCCCAAGGGGGGAAATTCTGGGAGAAGTCACCCCCCCAAGGGGGGAAATGCTGGGAGAAGAACCCCCCCTGCCCAGGGCTGTTTCATTCTCTTGTAGGGGTAGTGCCCCCGTGCCTACCCCCGCCGTCTTGAAATCACCTTTTGTTAAACTTTACTTTCAAATCGTTAACGGTGGCCGCTCTTTGCGGTAAAGTGATTTTGCGATCGATCTTTGCTTCCTCTGGCGATCGCATTGTCAAACTAATTCGCTTCAACTTCTCATTCACCTCCAAAACTCGGACTTTCACCACTTGTCCGACTTTCACAATCTGTTTGGTATCTTCGACAAATCTGTCTGCTAATTGAGAAATATGCACTAAACCATCTTGGTGTACTCCCACATCGACAAAAGCCCCAAAGTTAGCTACATTCGTGATTATTCCTTCCAATTCCATGCCCGCTGTCAAGTCAGACATTCCTTTGATTCCTTCTTTAAAAGTAGCGTATTTGAACTCAGCTCGCGGGTCTCGGCCCGGCTTTTCTAGTTCGGAAATAATGTCTCGCAGGGTTGGTTCGCCCACTTTTTCTGTGACATATTTCTTAATATTTACACCCTTGAGTTTTTCGGCTATTTGTGTTACTTGGGTCAGCGGTAAGTTCAAATCCTTGGCGATCGCCTGAACTACCGCATAACTTTCGGGATGGACTGCCGTATTATCTAACAGGTTTTCGCCGTTGCGAATGCGGAGAAATCCGGCTGCTTGTTCAAAGGCTTTGGGACCTAGTTTGGGGACTTTCAGGAGTTGGCGACGATTTTTAAATGCGCCGTTTTCGTTGCGGTAATTGACAATATTTTTGGCTACTGTTGGACTCATTCCTGACACAAAAGTTAGCAACTCTTTCGAGGCTGTGTTTAAATCTACTCCTACATAGTTGACACAGCTTTCGACTGTTTCATCTAGTTTCTTTTTCAGCAGTTTTTGGTCAACATCGTGCTGGTATTGTCCAACTCCAATGGATTTGGGGTCGATTTTGACCAGTTCGGCTAAGGGATCTTGTAAACGTCTTCCAATGCTGACTGCGCCCCTGACGGTGATGTCGAGATCGGGAAATTCGGCGATCGCCACTTCACTGGCTGAATAAACCGATGCGCCGGATTCATTCACCATCACTTTAATTGGCTTGGTGTCTAATTCTGCCAAAACTTCCGCCACAAATTCATCGGTTTCGCGGGAAGCAGTACCATTACCGATCGCAATTAATTCAATTTTATATTTTTCAATTAAATGCTTGACAATTTTAGCAGCTTGCTGTCTCTGACTGGCTGCTTGGTGCGGAAAAATCGCTTGATATTCCAAAAATTGTCCTGTTTCATCGAGGGCGGAAACTTTGCAGCCGGTGCGAAATCCCGGATCGATCGCCAATGTGGGCTTCATTCCCGCCGGCGCAGACAGCAGCAACTCCCGGAAATTGGTTTCAAAAGTGGCGATCGACTCAATATCCGCAGCAGTTTTATTGTGCGATCGCACTTCCGTCATCAAAGAATTCTTCATCAGTCGGTTAAACGCATCCTTCAACATCGATCGATAAAACTCCTTAACAAAAGGTATCTTAGTTTTAATTTCCTGAAATTCCAGATAAGCCATCACCGCTGCTTCATCAAAAGTCAAGTCTAAATCCAATATTCCTTCACTTTCCCCCCGAAACAGTGCTAACATATTGTGTGAATTAACACTTCTGGCAGCCACTTGGTAATTGCGGTACATTTCAAACTTGGTACTTCCTTCAGGAAAATCCTCTTTAATCTTCGAGACAAACAATGCTGTTTCCATCAAAAACTCTCGCAAGTATGCCCGCAACTCTGCTTTTTCCGAAACACCTTCTGCTAAAATATCCCCAGCACCTTTGAGAGCATCTTCTGCTGTTTTCACTCCCTTTTCTTCCGAAATGTATTTAGCTGCTTCTGCTTCCACATCTGCTGGTTGAGCTTCGGGTTGATTCAAAGACTGGATAAACTCTGCTAGGGCTTCTAAACCTTTTTCTCTGGCAATTGTTGCTCGCGTCCGCCGCTTTTGTTTATAAGGTAAATAAAGGTCTTCTAATTCATTTTTTTGCAAACAAGATTGAATTTTGGCTTCCAGTTCTTCCGTGAGTTTTCCTTGGGTTGAAATAGTCGCTAGAATAGATTTTTTGCGGTCCTCGATTTCCGTCAGATAGGTAAAGCGATCGGAGATATCGCGTAACTGAATTTCATTAAGAGAATCGGTTTTTTCTTTCCGGTAGCGGGCTATAAATGGAATTGTTGCTCCCTCAGAGAAGAGTTCCAGAGCATTGTTTACTTGAGCAAGATTGATGGACAGTTCTTGAGCTATTAGTTGAGGAATGTTGAGCATAGTGCAGATTTTATGGTCAATTGCTGGCGATTAAGTGATTATTTAGGAGTGGCGGGGATTAATCACAAAAATTAACCCCAGAGGAGAAGAGATTAAGAAGAGTTGGGTGCATCTGTGTTTGGCAAATATATTCCTAGGGGCTAGGAGTATTATAGTGATTTTAGCACAAATGCAGTCATTTCTCAAATTCTGACTCTTCGGTCATTTGAATGTTTCTGCATAGGGAGATTGGTGCAAGTAGGCTTTGTTTGCAGAACCGAAAAGCTTGAGTTTGCCTGCCACCACCGATCGCATGGCATCGATCGCCTTTGTCATCACTTCCAGCAAATCAGGATCTGACAAAGAACTGCTAGTTTTCAACACCTCCATATAAGCTTCCCGAACCTCGGTGTTGACATTGAATTTAGAGACACCTAATTTAATAGATTCACTAATCATTGATTCTGGTAAACCGCTAGCACCATGCAGCACTAAGGGCACTGAAACCAAAGCCCGGATTTTTGCCAACCGGGGAAAATCGAGTTGTGGTTCGCTCAAATATTGACCATGAACATTGCCAATTGTTACCGCCAAAAAATCCACTTTAGTTGCTTGAATAAACTCAACTGCTTGTAAGGGATCAGTCATTTTTGCAGCTTTTGCTTCAATAGTCAAACCATCTTCCGTGCCGCTAATTCTGCCAATTTCTGCCTCAACTACCGCGCCGTTAGCGTGGGACAATAGAGTCATTTCACGGGTAAAACTCAAGTTTTTTTCGTAGGGTAAAGGAGAACCATCTGCCATAATTGATTTGATACCGGCGGCTAGGGCTAGATGGATGTCTTTTTCTGAGGTACTGTGATCTAAATGTACGGCGATGGGTACTAAGGATTTGCGGGCTGCTTCCATGCAAAGGGCGACTAAAGGCGATTTTCCGTATTTAAGGGCGCTGGGGTGAAGTTGAAGCATGGCTGGACTTTGAAGCGCTTCGGCTGCATCAATCACCGCTTTAACTCCTTCGAGGTTATAAACATTAAAAGCCCCGATCGCATAAGCATTTCTCCGGGCTGTTTCCAGCAATTCGCTAGTTGATGTCAGCATAAGTACCAGGCTCAAAACGGTTCTGAATACTTACAATTTTATCGGTGAATGTACAAAATGTATAAAATGTACGGAATTGTGGCAAAATATCGCCTAAAAACTCCAGTGTTTTGAACTTTCAGACACCGGAGTTGCTATCCCCAAATTCTCCATCGCGCTTTCAGGATTCAACCGTCAGCCTCAGTAACAGTCTCAGTAACAATATCTGTCATCTTGAGCTTTTTTTTGTCTTTGGGCGATGCGTTTATGTCCTAAAATTGTGGAGATAATCACACATCGATCGCCCTTTGGGAGATGAGGATGAGATAGTGTGAGCCTGCCTTTGGCTTCTAAACTGGTTAATCCACACTGATTTTCACTGTTATAAACTGGGCAACCTTGGAAATTGAACATAGCTCGTCGGATGGTTCCTTTGTCTGTGGGTTTGTTATTTCCATCAATTTTGAGCAGTGTTGTTTCCGATTCTCCTTTGTCGTTAATTGCTGTATGTATTTGAATATCTGGTTCTAAACTTTTCCATTCCCCTGGGGGTACTTTGGCTGGGGGAATATCGGATTTGTGAATGGCTACTTGTACGATGTTTCCTACTTGTTTGAAGCTGGCTTGCCATGCAATTTTATCACGTTTGGCGTTGCTGCGGGCTGTTACCATGGCCTGATAAGCGCGATCGACTGATGTTTTGATGCGGTAGTGGTTGATGAACATTTGCCAAGCGGGAGCGCTAACTGCGCTGACAATGCCTAAAATTAATACTATGGTTAGTAGTTCAACCAGTGTAAAACCCGAAGCAGAGGCTGTTGCTCTGCTTGTGAAACTTTTATGAATTGACATTTAGATGCACTCCTAAATGGCGTGAAAAAAAAGTTATCTAATTGAATTAGGTTTATATTAATTGCTGAATTTGGTGTATGTATAGATCGGTATTTACGGAAATTTAAGGAAAGGTACGATCGCACTTTGGATGTGGAGCGTGTTTGTGAAATATCGATCGCATTTGGCATCCTCCGCGATTTATCGAAGCTGAGCAGACGAAGAGGGTAGGCACGCACCATCCACTACCCCTACAAAACCATGATTTGTCTGAGAATGAAACAGCCCTGCCCCTAGGGCGTGTTTTCTCTCCCCGGAGATCCCCCCCAACCCCCCTTAAAAAGGGGGGAGAAAGAAGCTCAAAGTCCCCCTTCTTAAGGGGGATTTAGGGGGATCGGGATCTGATGGATCAGGCAAGAAAACACGCCCTAGCCCCCCTAGGGGGGAAGGGGGGATGGGAGAAGGGGGACGAAAGATCGTACTCTTATCCCCCCCTTCTTAAGGGGGGCTAGGGGGGATCTAGATTTAATAGTCTTGCCAGCAATCTGATATTATAGCAACCGCCAAGGCGATTAAGGCAGTAGGGGCTCTCGCATTCGGGCGGAAAATTCTTGAGTAAAACCCATAAATTATCTGCCCGAATGCGAGAGCCCTTGCCCCAAAGTTATGCCTTAACCACCTTGGCGGTTGCTATACCTTGGATATCAAATCCCCTCTTCATGGTCTTGTATTCATCTCTCTGTTGTCTCTCTGCGTGTGCTGGAGCGCTCTAGTAATAGGATTTCTCTAAAATCGTGCAACATTCTTCGACCCCCCCTAGCCCCCCCTTGCCAAGGGGGGGGACAAGAATACTGTTGCATTCTTTTTTTAATTTAAAATATCTTAACAATTCAGGAGTGACGCGGAATTGATGTTAGAAATTAAAATATATCTGCCAGACTAGGGGCAATTAGACCCTTCATCAGTTATCATTGCTCCTAAAATGGTTTGAACAATTACACACTTTTTCGCACCGCCACCAGTAGGTTTAACTGTGACAGAAAAGCCATCAGTTATGTTTCGTGGTGTTTGACTGTTTATTGATGGGCTTGTGATCTTTCCTTGATAATCAAAGGTGATTGATTGGGTGGTAGATCCATTAGCTTGACTTGAAAGTAAAATAGTGCGTGGTTTGATTTCGCCTCCACCGTCGAAAGTCACTGTTTGTATTGGAGGGGTTGTTGTGAGAGCGGTTTGTGTGGGAGGATTGGTCGCTGGATTTGTTAGGTTAATCGTCACTGTTGGCGGGTCAGTAGCCGGAGTAGGATTAAATGTAACTGTGATATCCCGCTTACTTCGCTTTGCTTCGCTTTGTGCACTTCGCAAGGTTTGCAAAACGCGATCGTTGACTGTGCGCACCCTTTGATTGTTGATGAAAGCCAGCCAACCGGGAGCGGCGATGGAACTGAGGATACCTACGATCAGGGCGATCGCCAGGACTTCTAGAAGGGTGAAACCCTCATCGCCTTTTCTCGGTTTAGTATGTGGGGAATTGCCGATTTTTTGGGTATTATAAATATGCAAAAATTTGAATAAAATTGGAATTTTCATGTTGTTTTCCTGTTTTATGTGCTATATATGCGATTCCTAAATCAGTTTCATCAATCAATTATTTTCCTAACGCACCGATACCTTGTACCTGGACGCTTGCTGTGGGGAAAAATGCCGAACTGGTGGTTTTGAATTCAGCATTGTTGGCTTGAAGGCGGCGCAGGCTATTTCCTCTGATTGTGACTCTGGCTATGTTTTTCGCTGTATCAACACAAGCGTAGAAGCTGTGGGTTGGGTTGGGTGATGTGTCTGTTATTAGTAAATCGTTTTCATTGAATGTTGCTGGTGCTGATGGAGGTATGACGCCAAGAAGAGTTTTGCACTGAGCTCCGGTAGGTACTGGAACATTAGCTGTACTGTGGTCGATGTAGTTAACCAATACTTCAGGATCGGGAAATTTGACTCCTGTCGTCACATTTACTGTGGGTTGAGTGAATTCAAAGCCGGGATTAAAAGCTATATCTTTTCTTTGACCAGCCGTGGTTTCAGCATCGGCATAGTAAGCCTGAGTTAAATAGTTTTTGATTCCATCCCTAATTTCATAGCGAGCAATACGGCTAGGACAAAGACCTCCTGAAGGCTGACACCAAGTAGTGTCCACGTCTTTAAACTGGTAGTAGGCAACTAATGATAATACATAAGTGTCGTTGCATTTATCATTATCGCAATCCTTTGGTTTTACGGTAGAAGGATCAATAGGAATTGCTTTTTTCATTAGCTGGCGCTTCCAAAATACGAGGATCGGAATTCTATTAGAATTTCCATTATTGGGAAGTTGAGTTTTGATAGCAGGAGTAGTAGCAGTTCCTACATTGATGGCATTATTATCGTAAATATAAATAGCTTGGCTCAAATCTTGGGCGATGAAATCAACTGCTGCCTGAAGGTCTTGCTCCGTATTTGATTTGACTTGTTCCCTTCTGTCGGTGTTCAGCATATCGACTACAAAACCCAGCATAGGCGTGATGATGAGAAATGCCATGATTGCTCCGACTAATAGCTCGACCAGAGTCATGCCTTTTTCGGTTTTAGCTAGTCCAGAATGGTTTTGGTGGTGTTGAGTTTTCAGAAGCAATTTGAGTAAAGTTTTCATTTTGACTTCTTCCTTTGCCAAATGGTACGACACATTTTTGATTCACAATGATTTTGAGTGATTACTTACAGGCAGTGGTGCTAATAGTGTTAGTTTTAGGATCTAGGATGCGTGAACAGAGCGATTGATAGGCGGAACCTCCTGTAGAAGGGGGAATTTCTGTTTTCACTACCACCAAAGGTGCTTTGGGGTCGCCAAGAGCCGAATTAGCGACGGATTGCTGTGTTGTTTTCATCGGACCCGTAGAAGAAAAAGCATCCCCCCGGTAAACTCGCACAGTCAGCTCATAGCCTGTTTTTGTCGGGTCTGTTGAATTCGTTGGATTTCGCCAAGCACCCTGAATAAGAAAGTCTTTGTTGGTAGTGCAACCTGCTGTTTGATCCAAGTTAACGCAGTACAAAATAGCAGGGTTTGTAGGAGCATCAGAAATAGTAGTAGTATATGCGACAGGGAAACCTGTATCTGTCGATTTAATCGCCCCCACTCTCAAAGCGTCGATGTAATTTCTAGCAGCCTGGGTGGCTAGTTCCATCCGTTTGGCTTGGACGCGAGTTGCTACTGAGTAAGCCATCACAGGGGCGATCGCAATCATCAGCACCGAAACTACAATCATCGCTACCAATGACTCGATAATCGTGTAGCCAGCATCTCGTGACTGAGGTAAATTTGGCTGTTGTTTTTGCTTAGTCATAATTTAGGACTCCTGTAATTGCGCCACGGAAAGTTAGAGGGTTACCACCCGCAGTTTGAGGGACGACTAGAAGTGGCATCAGTCGTCGTCGTGCCGTTTGCCGCCCCCAACTTAGAACACATCAAAGTTTTTACCCACGGGTCATCGCGACCTACTTCCCGGAAATACTCAGCAGGCTGAGTCTTTGTCGAAGGAGTGGTGAACTTTTGAGTAAACAAGTCAGGTGGCTGAGATAGCAAGCCCACGTCAAAACCCCAGTTCCGGGCTGGCGGGGTGAAGTATGGAATCCGACCGCCTTGTATGTTGTATCCAGTTAGTGACAGGCTCGGATTATTATTTGGTGGATTATTTGCAAGAGCAATAGGCTCTACAGCAGGAGTAGGCGATAGGGCGAATAGACTTGTCAGCCGAGGGACAGGAGGTGCTGCTGGCAAAATTGGCTGATAGGGTGCGGTACTAAAGGCGCTGCGGTTTTGCTGGATGAAAGACCCTTTGATGTTAGTCGCATATACATTGCCTGCTGTGTTATCACTCCACGTCTCTAAGAATCTGGGGAAGTTTTGCAAACCGCCGTTAAAGTCGCCGGCTGTATTGCTTAGCGCCCTCGAAGGAGTGTCGCCCGATCCAATGGTTAGGTTAAAAGTAGTACCATTCGCAGGAGCTTGGGAAACCCACCCTGTACCTTGTGCAGCAGGACCTCCTGGTGGCTGGCCTGGGGCTGTTTCTGTGGCACCCATTAGCTGCGGGAATGGCATCAATAGTGGCTGTGACCCGTTGTATGCTGCTTGCGGTACTGTTACTGCTGGTGGTGGAGTTGTACTGTTGGCCGCCAGGGTTGGTAGAAGCACTCTGCTGCCATCTAGATTGCCTGGAGTGTTGACTACAAACAGAGGATTGGTATTAGTGTAATTCGCCTGACCCCCATTATTCTCTGCAAACCACAGAGCGTTTTGTCCCAAAGGACCTGGGTTGATAGTGGCAGTTGCGCCAATATTTGTTCCGTTCCTAATCCCCAAAGGCGTTGGGTTGTTGGGTGTTAGCAACTGGGTGGTACCAGGGATTCTCTGAAAAGCTACGCGGCGGGGAAATCGCTGCAATTGGGGCAATGGGGGATCGACGGTCGATCCCGCTTGAAAAGAAATAGCAGGGTTAGGAGTAGGTGGCACATAAGGCGTACCCGCAGCGGTTGCGGTGCGTGGGTTGGTGGCTAGTGGATCGACAGACCAGTCCGCATCCGTACACTCAGAAACCGGCAGTTTTGTGCAAACTTCCATTACATACTCTGGAAAAGCCCCCCGCCGCTGGACGGGGTTAACAAAGTTGTTGAAGTAGGAACTCGAAAGCTGAAGAGCTGGATTCGGTGCAGCCGCGTAGGTAGCGTCTGTCATCTCATTACCTGTACCAATTGTTAAAGTGCCGTTGGGTAAAAAGGCCCCGCTGGAAAGTCCGTTAGTCACAAAGTTGTTGTTATAAAATCCTTGCTGTCTGCGAGGCAATACCGCAGCAGCGCCCGCATTATTTCTCAGGTCAAAATCTCCCTCGTTGCGGAACCCAAAGCGATAATTTTGCGATAGGAGAGTGACTGCATCTGCCAGCACTGTTGCCTGTCTCCAAAAGTCTCCTACGGTACAGTTAGGAAGCCTCGGGTCTCCCGCACGGCAGGCAAAGTTGGGGTTAAGCTGGTTAATTGTGCGGGTGTAAAAAGTTCCGGCAAAATTTTGGTTATCCACAAGCTGGGTAAACTCTTCGACTTGTGCAAAAGCGGGTGTAGTACCCGGAGGAGCGGGCGGGATGTTGCCGTGAAGGTTAAAGTTTCCTTTGATGTAAGCCGGTAAATTCGATACCAGGGTCAGCCCTTTTTCTTCGACTACAGCATTTATATCGGCTGGTTGTGTGGGGGTGGCACCACTGCCGCGAAATAGCACCTGACCGTTAATCAGGACAATGCCGTTAGGTTTGCGGGTTGGATCTAGTAGGTTGTCTGTAGGACTGAGAGTTTTGTCCGTCAATGGGTTGGCCGATCGAGAACTGCGATCGGGCAATGCGTCGTCCCGGCTAGCATAAATAATCCCGCTGTTTGGCAGCAAATATTCCGGGGCTGGCCCATTAGTAATTGTGGGAGCGATTGCGCCTCTAAGTTGATTTAAGTCAAGCTGAGTCGCCCGAATTTCTAGGGGTTGCCGTTCTTCTAGGGGTTGGTTGTAATTGCCTGTTAATTGTGCAGCTTGGGGGTTGGCAGGCACTGGAAGCGGACTGCTGAGGGTAAAAGTTTCGTTGACGATCGTGTTCGGGTTATCGCGATCGACCGCCTTGATTTCTCTGCCGTTGATAAATGCGACTTCTTGAATTGCCCCGTGAGGAATCAGTGTGGGCTGGGGAGCGCCGATCGAGCCGTCAAGTATTTGTAGCGCACAATTAGTTGAGTCGATCGCTGCTTGTTGCGCTAGGGTGCGATTGTTTGGAAGCACTTGGAGGGCTGTTCTCAACGGTCCATTGGCAAACCTACCGTCTGGAAAAACTAAGTTTGCCTGAGCAGCCAAAACTGCATCTCCACCAGTCAGCAAGCCTGTAGTGGTGTCCAGGGTTGATTGACCCGGTACGGGTCTTGTCGGGCGCCCGTAGGTGATGCCGTTGTGAGAGCCGATAAAAGCCTGCTGCGCTCCCAGTCCTGGGTTGCGTGTGGCGACATCGGGTGCGAGCGCTCCCTCTCCGCTGACATCCGGCAGGGCTCCTCCAGTCGGTGGTGAAATGTTTCTCGCTGTGGAAGCATTGCTGGGGTCGTAGTAGCTGCTGACGCAGGCCAAGGGGATTTGAGTTGGTTGAGTTCCTGGTGCTGCTTCTAGTGCTACTGGGTCGAAGCCGTTTGCATATTGATAGACTGCGGTTGCCCGCATCCGCAAGTCGCCTTTGGCAAATTTGCGAGCCGTGGTGTTTTGCTCGGCAATACCTGGAAGTAGAGTAGTAGAGTTGACTGCCGCAGGTAGACCCGTACCAGAAACTGCTGCTCCTATTGGCCAAGGTGCCCAAGCGCCAGCCACGTTGTCATAGACTTGAGAACCCGCTCCTAATGGAGACATCGGCATGGAGTCCGGCCACACCACGCGGTACTGTTCCACAGCCAAAGTTTCCGGGTCGTTGTATGTATTGGTGGTGGCAACGGGAGCGATAGCAATTGCCGGGCCTGTTCTCCTTGTACCGGTACCATCTATCCAAGTAGGCGGCGGCAGAAAGGAATTAGTGCGATCGTACACTCCTGCACTGGTAATTACCCGCAGACCACCAACACCGTCAAGGCGAGTTCTCGGTTTTTCAGCGGCGCTTTTTTCCCAGAAACCGTCGCTGAAAGAATTTTGGTTGCCTGGTGCTTCGCCGACACCGTTACCGCGCTCTGTTGCTCCCACGTCGGCAAGTTTGGTTACTTGCGGTGCCCGGGTGCGAATTACTGAGCTATTATTACCCCATGTAGTGGTGCCATCTACTGGCTGAGCCTTATTAGTAAAGCTGGTGCCGTTCCACCGCAGTGCTGGCAAGTTGTTGCCCACGGTGACTCGATTGCCCAAGAATTTTTCGCTGTCAGTAAGTTTTAATTGATCTGGGTCTTCGGCTTCTAGCTGAGCTGGACGAATATTAAGTCCCGCCCCTGCACGAGCGCCTACTGTCGCAGTTCCGTTAGGAAGGCTCCAAGAATTATTTGCTGGTCTGAGACTGTTGTTACCGGCGTCTTGAATTCTGTAGGAAGTGTTCGGTACATTAGGATCTAAATACTTTCCGTTGACTGCGCTGGCAAGGGGTGCTTCTGCAAAAGTAACTTTCCGCAGCCGTTCTTTAAAATAATCTTGTAATGCTTGAGAGCGACTCTGATTCTTGGGAGCTTGCTGTGCTTGCTGAACATAAACTGGGTCGTTATTACCTGTTGGATCTGCTTCTATTTGACCGGCTACTAGGGCAGCTAACCGCTCGGAGTAAGCGTTGTTGTTGTAGAGTACCTGAAGGCTGTTTTCATTTACAGATTGATTGGTGGCTTGGTTAATTGTAGGTACTGTTGTATTTGGTTGGTTTGGGTCGGCTTGATTTTTGAAAAGATGTACTCCCACGGGATTTATACTTGCATTGTTACCCGACCACCCGTTCACAACATTACCGCCTACGACTATTCTGCTATTTTCTTGATCGTAAAAACAAGATGCCTTGCTACTGACTTCATATAGTTGTACGGTATTTGGATTAATTAAGCCTGTTACCAAAAAATTACTATTTGTAAATATCCGCCCGTTTAGATTCAACGCAGGCCCTGGCGATATCTCTAAGTCATCTTCATATACAACGGCATTGTTGCTGAGGGGAATGCGGCTTTGGTCTTGCTGGTATTCGAGAGCGGATATGCTGGTGGTTCCAGGAAAAGCTTGATACTGATTGGGGGGGTTCAAGCCTTTTGCTATATCTGTCTGGGTAATCGGTACGTTAACGGTGTAAACAAAGAAACTTTTTTGGAACCTGCCATTTAGTCTTTCCCAACCGGAGTCCCCTACCAAACTTGCAACTGTACCCTCTCCTTGAGCACAGGCTGGGTTGATAGTTCCTGTTCGCATTGGCGGTGTTCTGGCGTCGAGTTCCCTTCTCACTCTTGTAGTTTTTGGGGTACGAAAGTAGATTCCGTAAATAGTAAAAGTGTCAAATTTGCCGTCGTTATTGGTATCGACGGGATATCTCCAAGCAGTATTTAGTTCTTCATTTTCTTTGTTGGCTGCGATCAAAAGCGAGCTTTTTAGGTTCGTAGGGGTAGGGTCTAACACGTTGTTGTTATCTAGATCTGCTTTGACTACCAGGCGTGCTTCGTCCCCGAACGTATAAAAGTCATTGGTTGTATTGTAAGACGACATAATCCGGTACATTTCTGCATCGGATGGAGTTGCTGTCGGTCTTTGCGGGTCTTCGTACAGCAGAAACTGAATTTTCGCCTTCGCCCGATCGATCGCCGGAGTAGCCGCCGCCAATACCTGCTGATTCACCCGCACATTCCGAGCATTATTCGCCCGATCGAACGATCGCAGAGTAATCGCCACCGTCAGCAAAATCACCACCAACAATACCATCGTCACCGTCGGCAACACAAACCCCGCCACGGGCAAATTTGCCCGTCGGCCCATTGCCATGAGCGATCGCAACATTGCCCTCATTAGCCGTTTCGCACCCGATCGCGTCACACCGAGAACCCGCCGTAACAGGGATACGATAACTTTAGATAATTTGCTTTTATACATTGACGCCTTCCTGAATAGTTTCAGAGATGGTATTGCAGGTAGTTACTGCTCGACAGTACGATCCCATTTTTATAATTCCCATTATATTCAACATTCATATCAACCCGTTGCAAAAATTCACACAATGTGTTATTTGGCTCAAAAATAAAATCTCCCAGCCCACAACCCGCGATTTGCCCTTGGGTGGGGCGGGTTTAGGAGATTCTTGGTCAAAGGCCGAGATTGTTGGTAAAACCCGCCCCTTGTCCCCCCCCTTGGCAAGGGGGGGCTAGGGGGGGTCGAAGAGTGTTGCACAATTTTAGACAAATGGTATTACTACTAACCTTACTCGGAATCTGTACTGAATCTGCTGCGAAAGCTTTAGAAACTAGCAAAATACCACAGCAATTCAGTCTTGAAAATTATGCCAACGCCCCTGAAGAATTAGCTCTAAACAAAGGTATGCCCTACGAAAATGCCCGTCAAAACCTCATCAAAAAAGGGTGGCAACCATACTTACAGGGTACACCCCCTAACCTGAGAAATCCTTCGGTGAAGGAGCTATTTGATTTGGGATATGAAGAGATTAAGGATTGCTCTGGCACTGGCGAGGGGCCTTGTCGGTTTGAGTTTATTAATAAAAAACAAGAACTGTTAGTTGTAGTTGCTACGACTATGGGAGCGGAAAATACAAAACGTTTCGTTAGGAATTGGTGGATTGAGAAAAAGACGGATACTAATCCACAAAGAGCGTCATCAAATATAATTGAAGAGGGTCGTTATTGGCTAGGTGGTACAGATGAGGGTTTGGAAGTGAAGGGAGGACGCTATCGATATTATGACGAGTCTGATATCGATCGACCTTGGCAACCCATCGCTGAGTTACAATATATCAAAAAAGGGGTTGTGTTTGATGGTAAAAATTATTGGTGTTTGTCTACAATGTTACCCAAAGGACAAATAGCTTCTTGTTCTAAAAACGGATGGTGATACAAAGGGTAAAACCAAGGGTGAGACAAGATTTATCGCCAGCTTGTCGCGAACAGATAAACATTTATGAAGTTTCATCATGCTAATTAAATTGCCCTCAATTAAGTCGGTATCGAAGTTGTCAGCGGTGTGTATATGGAGATTGTGCCGGTGATGCTTTCTGGGATTTCGACTATCGTTATCATGGGCGATCGCTTGTTAGCGGAGCCCTCGAAGAGGATCGGGTTGCAGATACCATTTGGACTATCCGCGATCCATCGGGTGACAAAACTCGTGCCGATGTTTCTAAACAAGAATGGAAGAAGCTTCGACAATCAATATTTAGAGAGCATTTTTGCTATTAATCGGTAATATTTTTAAGCTTATAGCAATTTTTTATGAGGCTGCATAGAATCTGATCCCCCTTAACCGAGAGGGCGGGCACGGGGGCACCGCCCCTACTAAGGGGGTAACAGAGAAATTTTACAAATGATTTAGAGTTGCTAGAGAAGTTAAATAACAGTGATTTGATATTATAAGTAATCATCGGCGATTTTATATTTTTGCACTAAAATGTCAGTCACTACTCATCAATTAATTCAATGGAAACAACAAAGGCGGCCAATTGTGGCGCTGACAGCCTATGATTATGCGATCGCCCAACTCATAGATCTAGCCGGCGTAGATATCATCCTCGTCGGCGATTCCCTCGCAATGCCTATATTGGGCTATGAGACAACCCTGCCGCTAACACTAGATGAAATGCTACACCACGCAAAAGCAGTGCGTCGCGGTGTGAAAGAAGCATTAATTGTGGTGGATTTGCCATTTTTAACTTATCAAGAAAGTGTCCAGCAAGCCATGCACTCAGCGGGCAGAGTTTTGAAAGAAACTGGCGCTCAAGCTGTAAAATTAGAAGGTGGGTATCCAGCCATGATTGCCACTATTTTGCAACTGACATCCGCCGGAATTCCGGTGATGGGACACGTCGGTTTAACCCCGCAGTCTGTACACCAACTAGGCTACAAAAAACAGGGAAAAACTGTGGAAGCAGGAGAGAGAATTGTGCAAGAGTCGATCGCGCTTCAAGAAGCTGGTGCTTTTGCCATAGTATTAGAGCATATTCCCGCTGATTTAGGCGATCGCATTACTCAAAAATTAACTATTCCCACCATTGGTATCGGGGCGGGGCCGCACTGCGACGGACAAGTGTTAGTTACTTCCGATTTGTTAGGGCTTTCGGAAAAACAACCGCCTTTTGCTAAAGCTTATGCCAATTTGCGATCGACAATTACTCAAGCTGTGAAAGATTATTCCCTAGAAGTTAGAGAAGGCAAATTTCCCCAATAACTGCTTAGTCAGGAATTTAGTCTGAAAAGTGGGTAATTCCTGTCAGAGTCAGTACAGAAGGAAGATAAGATTAACTTTTGGCAGTTTGTAATGCTATTTTTTTCGGACAAATATCATCATCATACCAACCTGTTAAAGCTACGGCTAAAGCATCAGCAGCATCATCCGGTTTCGGAATATAACCTAATTCTAACTCCCGCGCTACGGCTTCTTGCACTTCCGATTTATCAGCATTCCCGCGCCCAGTTAAGGCTTTTTTAATTTGGGCTGGGGTAAACTCGAACAGTGGTACTCCAGACTGGGCTAATACTAGGGTCAATACTCCCCGCGCTTGGGCTACAAGTATGGTATTTCCCATTTTGTAAAAGAAGAGTTTTTCGGCTATGGCTACATCTGGTTTTACCTGTTCAATTACGGAGTGCAAATCTTCGTAAATTGTTTTGAGGCGCTGTCCCATTTCCTGTTTTGGCGTTGTTTGAATTACGCCGCAGTCTATCAGGGAAACGATGTTTTCATCTTGTTTTCCGGGAACTATGTGACAAGAAATTGCGCCGTAGCCGAGGTTTGCTAAGCCCGGATCTAATCCTAAAATTCGTGTTTCCATATCCTCATCATAAACTCCCGTATTTATCAGTGGGGTCGTATTCTGGAATCTAATAGACATCTCCTAAAAAGCGAGTCTTGAACAGGCAGGCGGTGTCCTGCCCTTCGACTCCGCTCAGGAACCGCGAAGTCGAAGGGATGCCTGTTCCACAATAATTATGGGAGATGTCTAATATCAATTCCGGTTGTATCGGAATGATTTAACCACGAAGGCGCAAAGGACGCGAAGGAAGAGAAGAGAGAGATTAATAATTCCGATGTCAACGGATTTTATATAAAATCTACAATCTAAAATCGATTGACCCCACCGAATATAATTCGGGGCTACACAAACAAAGTCCGCCTGCGCGGACTAAGATGTTGTTCTAATTTTAGGGCTGAAGTCTTGATTATGAGTTGGTTTCTAGGCCGAATACTCGATCGAACACTTTGGTCACTTTAGAACCCGAATCAATTGATTCTAACGGATCTTTCCGCAATCGGTGGCGCAAACACAAGGTCATCACCCGCCGAATATCGTCCACTGTGACCTCTGTGCGGCATTCTAAGGCGGTCAAAGCTTTGGCGGCCCGGTTTGTGACCAAATCGCCGCGTAGTCCGTCTACGTCCAATTCCGCGCAAACCTGGGAGATTTTTACTCGCAAATCGCGATCGAGCTTTACCGACTTCAACCTTTCTTGGGCTTCCACCAACTTCTGTTGCATATCATCTTGTTGGTGTTGATATTGAGAGAGAAACTCCGCTGGATTTTGGTCAAAACTCGATCGCTGTTCGACAATTTCTACTCTTAAATTCGGGTCTTTTACAGTCCGAATTTCCGCGTGCATCCCGAATCTATCGAGCAATTGGGGCCGCAATTCTCCTTCTTCTGGGTTGCCGGAACCAATTAGAATAAACTTAGCTGGGTGGCGAATCGAAATGCCTTCTCTTTCTACAGTATTCCAACCGCTAGCGGCAGAGTCAAGCAAAACATCGACTAAATGATCGTCGAGCAAATTGACTTCATCGACGTAGAGGATGCCACGATTGGCTTTAGCTAACAGTCCCGGTTCAAAAGCTTTCACACCTTCGGAGAGAGCTTTTTCAATGTCGATCGTACCGCAAACTCGGTCTTCGGTCGCGCCCAAGGGTAAATCTACCATTTGGACTTTTTTGCGGGCGATTTTGATGTCAGTTTGAGCTAAAGTGCGTGAAGCGGAGCTATCCCATAGGGAATCGCGCACCTCATCACTCATCAAATCTGGATCGCTGGGATGACTATTAAAAGGATCGTCTGCTACCACCTCAATTTCCGGCAGCAAGTCCGCGAGGGCGCGGATTGTGGTAGATTTGCCAGTACCGCGATCGCCCATGATCATCACCCCACCAATTTTCGGATCGATGACATTCAACAGCAGTGCCAGTTTCATCTCCTCTTGGCCCACAATGGCGGTAAAGGGAAAAACAGCGCGGCGGGGGGCGGTAACAGTTGGCAGAGCACCCGCATTCAGGTTATTGCTGACTTCGGCAGTAGGACTCACAGGATAACTCAAAATATAATCATTGCCTGTTTATTGTAAGGGATAAGGGATTGTCTGGGGCGATGGATTGTGGCGATCGGGGTTGCAGCCTCTTAAATACCGAAGCGCCACTGAGATTTTTTGTATTTACATAGCATCTGTGGGCGGGCTAGAAGTGCGCACCCCACAACTGTTTTCAGCAAAATTACCACCTCTGTTAACTGGGTGTAGATGGCACAGGAAGGGCGATCGGGCAACTCCAATATAAACTTATGTAACAATACCCCAGAATCTGCATAAAAAGCTCAACAAGCTGTAGGGTGCGTCACCAAGAACAAGTATGCCAGACACGATGTTATATATTTTTTGAAGCCCTTCTCTTCCACCACAAACCCATGCCAGCCGCCAGAAACGTACCAACAGCAGTCATCGGTTCCGGTACAGCAGCATTAGCATGAGGTTCATACTCATAAACTCCAGTGAGTGTAGTATTAGCCGACACCAGACCTCCAAAATTACCTCTAACAGGATTTCCCTGAATTTGAGTCGAACCCGTAGTCATCAAACCTGCGATAAAAGTATCACCATCACATCCACTTAAAGCACTCAAAGACTGCTGGGAATCATAACTTTTCAACACCGAACCTGAAGCCGAACCACTAACAGTTCCCGTACCCCCATTAGCAATCTTAGTTTCCGGCGGACTTGCTAACATACTCAAAGTCAAAATAGGGTCAACTTTGAGCAGCGGAATATTCACAGCAATGCTTGCATTCGTCGTCGCCGTCCCTGTAAAATCTCCAGTCAAAGGAGTAATAGTCACACTATTATTAACAGTAGACTTAACCGTAACATAAGCTTTTAATAGCGTTCCCAACATTGAATTAAACTTGGGCAAAACCACATTCGTGCTGCTATTTAACGGCTGCGAACCCAGATCCACAGTATAAGTTTGAGTAAGAGTAGCAGCTTGTACAGAAAAACATTGACTGACAACTGCAAAACTCACACTTCCGCCAACAATTCCCAACTTTTGATAAACATTCATTTCAGTAAACCCCTAATAATCAAGTTGCATTTCATCCGCGTTAATCTGCGGTTAAAAATTCGGAACATTTAACAAAGCCCAATTTCCCATCAAAGTCATTAAGTAACTAAAAGCCCAAACAGTATAAAGTATACTCAAAGGCGCATAAGCCGCCAAAACCCATCGTGTTTCTACTGCTTCTTCAATCTCCTGCCTCCGCAACAAATCTACATAAAAATCAAAAGACCTTTGTCGCAGATTGTTAATCCCTGTTGCAGCCACTAACAAATAATAACCGTCAAATCTATTCAAGGGATTCAAGTTAATTGCCACTGTCAGCAATGCCGCCACCATCAACAAATAACTAATTTGATGCCAAACTGGATTGGACTGAGAAAACAGCCACATCCAAACAGCAATTGCCCAAATTGTTACTTGAATTAATACTCCTGCCCCTACTACTAAAACTCGCTGTTTCCGCCGGATTAAACTGTATTGGTCGGTTGTATCTGTATAGCATCCGGGGATGAGACACATAAACAACAATCCGATTTCTTTAACAATACCGCCGTAGTGTTTGAGCGTGAAAGCGTGACCGAGTTCGTGCAAAGCTATTACTAGCATTGTCAGCAAGACAACTTTGATTATGTTCTCACTTTTTCCGGCTGTCAATAACTGCTGGTGTGAAGTAGCGACTTCCGCTGAGGAAGCCAACCATACTGCTACAGAGGAAGAGATGAAAGCACACAGAAAAAAGCCAAATTGCCACGTCCAAATCCAGCGCAATTTGTCGATGTGCCGCGATAACCAAACATCGGGATTGACTAGGGGAATTGTGAAGGATAGCAGGTTGAATTTGGCTTTTGGTGGCTTGGTTCCTTCTAGCATTCCTGCTTGTGCTAAGTCTTTTAAGAGATTTTGCACATCTTCTAAATCTAGGTCGTATTCGGCTAGAATGTTAGTTAGTGGCTGTTGATTTAGTAGCAAAATTACCTGTTTATCAAAGTTGTCAATTTGCAGACAGGTAATGTCTTCGGGATTGCGAAGTATCCAATGACCGTCGGGATGAGGTATCCACTGCACCGCTGATTTGAGTTGCATGGTTTGGAAGAAGGAAGAAGTTCGGCAACGAGCAATGTACGGGATGTAACGGATGGACTGAAGCTGGAAAAAGTCATCGGCCCAATTTAGAAATTACCCATTTTAGGCTGAAACTCGATCCCCCCTAGCCCCCCTTAAGAAGGGGGGGACAAGAGTTTCACTCGTCTCCTAAAACATCTGGGAGAACAACAGAGTTCTCTCAAAGTCCCCCTTCTTAAGGGGGATTTAGGGGGATCTAGACTTTCGGAGCGAGCCGAGAAACACTGGGTTTTAGACCGAAACTCGATCGCCCCTAGC
>NZ_JAHRFC010000030.1:44741-51588 GCF_020883015.1 Microcoleus sp. CAWBG640 | reverse complement strand
CCCCCTTAATAAGGGGGGGACAAGAGTTCTCTCAAAGTCCCCCTTCTTAAGGGGGATTTAGGGGGATCTAGACTTTCGGATCAAGCAGAGAGACCGTGGGTTTCAGGCTGAAACTAGATCCCCCCTAACCCCCCTTAATAAGGGGGGGACAAGAGTTCTCTCAAAGTCCCCCTTCTTAAGGGGGATTTAGGGGGATCTAGACTTTCGGATCAAGCAGAGAGACCGTGGGTTTCAGGCTGAAACTAGATCCCCCCTAGCCCCCCTTAAGAAGGGGGGGACAAGAGAAGTCAGTCAAAGTGGGTGTTTTTATTGAGTTGTCTTGAATCGATCGCATATTTATATTTTTCAGTTTTCTCCGTTAGGTTTTTGAGTATTTCGATCAACCCTAAATTTCCCTGAAAACGGTATTTCTCAATGAGAATTTAACCCCGTTTTAATGAAGCAGGGAAGTATTAAAGCATTTTGTGAAGAAGCTTGAGTGATATTTGTTTGGGTTTTAGACTTTAATCCAAATTTCACCTTGGTAGTCATGTTATCAGAAATCAGAAAAAAACCAAGTGTAAATTCTAACTATTTTAGCAATTACGCATTTTTCACCTGTGATTGCGTGGGAAGGGTTGTGTAGCGGATATTTCTGGTTGAGGAGGGGATTGCTATCCCCAAAACTTTACACAAACTTTACGACCGCACAAATACTTTTGGTATACAATAACCGTGTGAAGAAGCGAAAAATCATAAAAATTAAGCATTGACAAAGTTTTTGCGGATCGCCTATACAGAAAATTTGTTAAGTTGGCGTAATTTCTCAAATAAACAGAAAATTTTGACGATTACTGAAAAATCCTTGTCAACAAAGGGTTTTGGTTGAATGTCTGAAGGCATTTAATTAAGTTTGTGCGATCGACTTCATATTAATACAGGGTGCAAAAGTTATGGGTTGGCTAAATTTTGGTGGCAAAAAACGCGATCGGGCTCAAGGTTTTGGGGATTCCAGTAAAACAAAGAGTCGGAAACGACCGAAAAGTTTTATATTAGAAAAAATTGTGACTCCGAGTGCGGGTTTTGGAGATTTACAGCACGAATTTGACCACTTACATCAGTTATTAGGTGCTTTTTCTCTACCAGATTTAGATTTACCGAATTTCTTTGCTGATGGTGGTGTTTGCCCGATCGCCCCTGATGCACCAACTAATAATTTACCACCGCTGATTGATTTTGACCCGCTGGGTCTGTACCATGATGGGATTGCCACTCAAACCCCTTACAATCCGGGTGGCGCGTTTGAGACTTTGCCAATTGCTTTGATTCCTGTCGATCCGCATTCGCCGAATCCTAACAATCCGAATGCAATCCGTCAATTGCTCAATTTTCCTTTAGTTTCTCAGCCGTTGGTGGGAAGTATTGATACGGGTGTGAGTGCGGATAGTCCTTATTTGAATTACGCGAATATTAAGAAGGGCCGCGATTATGTGGGCGGGGATGATAATCCGTTGCTGAAAGCTGGGGAAGGTAGCGAGCACGGTACTTTTATGTTGGGGATTATTGACGCAATTAATAAGACTGCGCCGAAATGGGTGGGAAGGGCGATCGATTCTGGGAGATGGGCGGATTCTTTGGTAGAGTTTGTGGATGCTGCGAAGGCTTCTGGACAGAAAAATGCGATCGCAAATCTCAGTTTGGATTTGACTCAGAAGAATGCTGACGGGAGTGTGACGACGCGCTATGAGTTGACGACCGCAGAAAGGAGTGCGATCGAATATGCGCGGCAAAATGGCGTAATGCTGGTAGTGGCGGCGGGTAACGATGGCGGTGTGATGTCGGTTTTGGGTCAAGCTTCGCAGGAGTTTGACAATATCTTTACGGTTGGGGCTGGGGATATTAACGGGCGATCGGACTATTCTAGTTATGGTCGCGGTTTGGATATTGTGGCCGATGGCGGGACGACTGAACACCCCAATTTATCGACTGTGGGAAATGATTTAGGGACGATGGCGGGGACTTCGGTAGCGACTGCTAAAGTTGCGGGGGCGGCTTCTTTGGTTTGGGCGGCAAATCCTGCTTTGAACTATCGCCAAGTGATGGAGATTTTGAAGTCTACGGCGAGGGATTTGGGGCCAGTTGGGTGGGATGATGAGACTGGTTTTGGGTTTTTGAATACGTTGGCGGCGGTGGATTTGGCGAAGAAGACAACGCCGGAGGTTTATAAACCTACAGCTTGGGTAACGCCGGATACTTGGAGTGGACAAGGGAAGGTAACGCCAGAGGAACGGGCGGCGAAGGGTGGGAATTCTCTTGCTGCGGCTACTGTACAAGCATCATCTAGTTTCTCAGATAGCGATCGAGTTGACTCGAACCAGCCTGAAAAATATTACCAATTTACGGTGACTGAACCTGGTTATGTGAGTTGGAATTTGACCAGTCTCAACCCTGTATCAGGATTTCCCACTCCCCCGCAGGTAACTGTTACGAAAGCTGACGGCAAGCCAGGGTCTTATACCTTCTTTAAAGGGGCTTCTCTTCAAACTTCTGTAGTAGGGGAAGGACAGACTTCTTTTCAAGGTGGCAATTTCTACGATCCTGGGACGTACTATCTCAAAGTCGGCAACGGGGCTGGGTCTAGTTTCAAGGATTACAACATATCAACTCAGTTTATTGCTGATAAGGTTTCGAGTTTTACTGGGAATATACAGTACAGAACTCAGCCTTATTTTTCCTTAGAGAATAGCCTGCAAAGTGCGGTTTTTTCAGGGCCTGCTGTTTCTGAGTTAAGTAATTTATCAGGTGTTGTCACTTATGACAATATACAGTTCAACAACCGGATTGCTAAGTATGGGGTGGAGGTGAATGAATCTGGAAAAATCAGGATTAATTTGAATTCTCCCAACGGTAAAATGGAAGTGAGCGTTAAGAAGTTTATTGGTTCTGACGATCGACCGGAATCAATTGCTAGTCTTGAGGTTTCTGCTAACTCGGATGGATGGTTGGAACTCGATCTCAATAAAGGGCGCTATGACATTGAGGTGAAAACTCCCAGCAATTTTTGGCTAGAACCTGATTGGACTTGGACTCAGGAGAAGCTGGTACGACCTTATACGCTGAATGCCACTTTTGCTCCCAATGCGCCACAACCCGGACAAGGGCAAGTTCCCTCATCTGCTGGGGCGTTTGATAAGACTGTGGTGAGTAATGGGGTTGTTAATCACTATTACAAAAACGGGTATTTGACTGTGCAGCCTTCGGGCCAAGTGAGTTGGTATAGCTATGGTACTGGAAATGCGATCGGGGTTATCGAAATTAGTGCCATACCCCTACCCTTTGAAATACCTCCAGATTATGCAGGAAATTCACCGGACATGGCTCGTGATATTGGGACTTTAATTGGCACACAAACTTTTCATGATGTTATTGATAGAAATGACCGCTTTGATTACTACAAGTTTAACATCACCAGTGAAAGCAAAGTAGATTTTGCTTTGAGTGGAAAGATGGGAAATACTGGGTTTTATTTGTTCCAAGACTGGTATTTCAACAGCGACGATTCTACACATATTGATAGGATTTCAGGCACTCCTCCTGGTGTTGTTCCAGAGTTTAGCCAGACTCTCAAGCCGGGAACTTATTACGTCCTCGTTCACAAGCCGCAAGATTATGATGGTGATGAATATGACTTGAAATTATCTGCTGTTCCCCTTGACTATGCTGGCAATACCCTTGACAACGCTCGCATCATTCCAGTAGATCTTACTACTAAGTTTTTCAAGGACTTTGTTGGTCAAACTGATGGCGATGACTATTACCGCTTCGATCTACAAGAAGAGCGACAAGTTATCATGACTTTAGATGGGTTTAGTGCCGGAGCAACAGTTGATTTACTGAAAAAAGTTCCGAGTAACGGTCAACTCAGCCAATTGGCAAGGTTTGATAATGGTACAGACGTTAAGTTCCTGGACGGCGTTTTAGACGCGGGGACTTACTATGTTCGAGTTGCTCCAAATTCTACTGGGGCTAATACCAATTACAATTTCAATTTCTCGGCTCTGAGATTAGCTAGTGGCTGGATTGATAGCCATATAATTCCTATTAATCCAGAGCCATCGATTCCTCAATGGCAGAAAGATATTGATAACACATATCAGTCTGCCATAAACTTATTAGGCAATCCTACTGGTAGCTATGGGAAGACGGTTTCTTCACTAAATGGAGCACAGGGTTACGGTCGAAATTACGATTATGGTACTGTCTATTGGAGTGATCGATCAGGGGCGATCGCACTGTGGCATGATTTCGCTAATACTTACAATGAAAATGGCAGTTTTAGTGACTGGTTAGGCTTCCCAACAAAAGCAAACGAGAACTGGAAAGATGGGCAACGCATTGATTTTGAAGGCGGATATATTTACTGGACAGCCCAGGATGGGGCGAAAGCTTATCGTCCTTGGGAAACACCGAACACCAGTACAGTTAATGACGGGCAGACAATTAACCGGAAGCCCGTTATTACTTCTTTCCCAGATTTTCAGATGCCTTATAATGGGAGCTTTATTCTCCAAAACTATGCTAACCAATTGCAGATTGCCGATCCTGACGGCGATGCTATTCAATTCTACGAAATCTCAGTTGATCCAACCCGTATAGACATGGAAGCTTGGACGCTGGAAGGTCAGCCACCCGGAAAATTTCTTATTCCTGCTGACCAATTTAATACCATCAAGTTCTATGGTTCTGTTCTAGGCTCAAATCCAGTGCTCGTCCGCGCCTTCGACGGCAAAGAATGGAGCGATCCCAAGTCTTTCAATATTAATGTTGTACCTATTAGTAACACTGGTGGCGTTGCAATAACTCCTGGCAATGGTGGTTCGGTTTCGCCAATTTCTCCGTCTCCTACGCCGGCACCCATTAGCGGAAAAGGAGTTGCAATTCGCACTGGTAGTGATGGAAATAGTGGTAATAATCCAGCGAATGGTAGCGGTAACAGCTCCGATAACGGGAATCAAGGTGGGGGGTACAATCCTATTCCAGGTATCATAGCACCTCCTATTGTTTCTATTGGCTCAGTATCCAAAAACCAGCCTGAATATACCCGTAATGTCAAGCCAGGTGATATAGTCAAGGTTACAGGAAATACCAATACTGACAATATGGAATTCTACGTCGGTTCTAAGAAAGTTTCAGTCGCTCCTCAATCAATAGATTTAGATACTGGAGATTTCTCAGCTTTCTTTACTGTCCCTAATGATCTGCCGCCCGGTGATTATACCATCACTATTGCTGCCAAAAATCAACTTGGTCTATCTCAAGAGTTTAACAGTTCTTCTTGGATTACTATTGTTGCCACATCATCTCTGCCCAATCAAAACCCTCCTCTTAACAATTCTATTGACATTACTCAACTTAATATAGAAGAAAAGATTAAACGTCTTATAGTATATGCCTTGGCTCAATCCAATGACTCTTTCGCAAAGTCAGAAAAGTGGTGGGATATCCAGCTAAAATTAATAACATTTGGAATGGGTTTGGCAGGTCAATTGGTTCTTCAGGCTTTCCCCGTTACTCGAGAGGCATCAACAGTAGCATCAGTAGTATTCACAGTTTATGAGGCTGTATCTAAAGCATTGAGTTCAATTAACAAATACATTGAAACCGTTGACATGGCCAAAAAGCTAATTGAAATGATATTTATTTTAGAAACAGCACAGACGGAGGATGAAATCAAAGAGCAAGGCAAAATACTAGCTGACTTAGTATTCAATTATGGCTTTGATTCCATCCTAGACACAATTGATAGTTTAAATAATAGTTTAGTTACAAGTAAATTTATTACTACTGTTCAGACTCTAGTAGAACAACTTAATGAATTGTTTTCTCAACCTATCAAAGTTGCTTATTAAGTGAAAATTACTGAAAAATGATAGCCCTGCTGCTAGATGAACTGCATTATAACCTCGGAATACATATCTTTGGGCTTAGCCTTAGCCGAGTTAATAATGCTTGACGCGAGTTCGATTCTTTGATCGTCAGATTGTAGGTAACAATTGAACAGATTGCACATTGCGATAACTTGTTTGGGGATAGAGGCGATCGCTCTTTTGGGATGGAAAGGTCGATCGCTTTTTTTACGAATCGCGCGATCGATCGATATTGAGTCAACTTTTCCATAGTACAATTGAATTATGTTGCCTAATATTTTATCCGATCGCCTCGATCGCCTCAATCAACCCATTCAACTCCCCTCCCTTCATGTCCCCCCCTTCTGAAGGGGGGCTAGGGGGGATCTAGCCTCAAAAATCACCCTCAATCAAACCCCACAACTCCCGACAAACCCCCTCAAAACTCTGCAACACCTGCAACATTCGTAAACCTGACAACCTTCAATCCATACCCCTGTAAAATACCGGTTCTTTCTGCATCATATAGTTTCCCTTCTTCCGTAAAATGACTCTCCCCATCAATCTCAATTACTAACAGTAATGCCGCACAATAAAAATCTACAATAAAATTGTCGATCGGGCGCTGTCTCAAAACTCGAAAATGGAAATTTCTGAGAAAATTCTGCCACAGTTTTTTTTCGGATGGAGTTGGATTTTTTCGCAGTTGTTTGGCGATGGGGATGAGTTTTGGGTTGTATGGTAGGTGGAAGTTTGAGTCGTTTAATAAAGGCATGATCTCACTGTTGCTCCTTATTAAGGGGGGGACTGGATGTTGGTTGAAGTCGATGGTTGGGTTGCTTAGTCTTGGATTGATCCCCCCTAGCCCCCCTTAAGAAGGGGGGGACATGATGTTGGTTGAAGTTTATGGTTGAGTTGTTTAGTCTTGGGTTGATCCCCCCTAGCCCCCCTTCTTAAGGGGG
>NZ_JAHRFC010000030.1:0-44641 GCF_020883015.1 Microcoleus sp. CAWBG640 | reverse complement strand
GCCAGAATCACTTCAGAAGCAGATGAGTACCTACCGTTTTTGACTGTTGACTGAACAAACTGCTCTAGTTCAGGAGTTAAGGATATATTCATGATGTTGAGTCACCTATTTGAGTCAACTACTACCCTCCATAATAACAAAAGTTATCAAATTTTGTTATTTAACATTTTTGGCTGCGGGAAGATGGCGCGATCGCCCTTCATCTATACCAGATGCCAAACCTGCGATCGCCCTTTTGGAATAAGTCAAAAAGTGCGATCGTCTTTTTGGTATGGAAAGGTCGATCGCACAACACAATCTAGTTAAACAGCATTTTGAGCAGAGGGAAAGCTTGACAATAGAGAATTACTGCTGAATAATTTCAACAATCTTAGCGATCGCCTCGTTTAACTTCTCAGTTTTAATCTGACCGGCTTTATAAAGTATAATTTCTCGATCTGCGGTAAACAAGCGATTAGGTCTAATGTTGCTAGTTTGGTTAAGTCCACCCTCACGAAAATCACTACTTTGAAGGGTGATAGCATAGCGATCGGCAATTCTCTGGCTAGTAATCTGACAAAGAATTAGATCGTCTCCTGCCAAAGTTGCTACTACTAGAGCGGGTCGGCGCTTGGCTTGTGTTAAATCGGAAAATGGGAATGGAACAACTACCACATCACCTTTTACAAATTCTGCCACGCTTCATCCTCTTCTAACTTTAACCAGTCTTTTTCTAAAGAAGATTCACTGAGCAGGCTTGCTTCTAACTTATCTTTATTGTATTTCAATTTGAGAAATTGCAGAAAAGTCCAAACTTCTTCTAAGATAAATTCTGGAATATTTTCTACTTCCTTAAGGAGTAATTCTTTAGCGTTCATCTCATTTACCTATAAAAACATACTAATTGATGTCATCCGTAACTCCTATCTATTATAGCATCGTTGAGATTAGCAGCTCATCGCACAGATTCCTCTGCCTTCTGTGGCTGAAAATCAGGAACTTTAGCCAATTATAGCAGGATCGCCTTACTTGTAAGCGCAGATAAGCGATCGCCCTTTTGGAATAAGTCAAAAAGTGCGATCGCTTTTTGGCTATTTTTGGCTATATGGAAAGGGCGATTGCTCTTTTGGGATGGAAAGGGCGATCGCTCTTTTGGGAATGGAAAAGTTGATCGCTTTTCTCGATCGAGGAAGTTCGCTTTTTGGTTCGAGGAGGGGCGATCGTTTTTCTAAGGAATGGAGCAAATTAATCGTAGAGAAACGGGTCAAAGCCTGTGTCCCTAGAACGTCAAAATATGATAAACTTAGTAAAAGCACTCGCCTTCAAGAGATCCAAGCCATGAAGCTTATTTCTTTGTCAGCACATTTTGATGGGCAATCTATTCAACTAGATGAACCCTATAAGCTTGAACCAAACATAAAACTAATTGTCACAGTCCTCCCGGAACAATTAGCAGAACGCGAAGCCTGGTTGTGGTTGTCAAGGCATCAACTAAACAATGCTTACAGTCAGGACGATGATTACCCGATCGATGCAATTAAAACACTAAATCCTGACTATGCAGGAAGCTGATGTTGTTCTCACCCCAATACCCCAAGCTGACGGGACAACTAAAAATCGTCCAGCCATTCTTCTGAGGGAACTCCCACCCTATAGAGATTTTTTAGTGTGTGGTGTTAGTACCCAACTAAATCAACAGGTTCCAGGTTTTGACGATATTATTTCCCCCTCTGACTCAGACTTTGCTACCAGCGGCGGTGCGGTCTCAATCGTTGATTCGGTTAGGTTTCCTTGCTGTATTGCCTCGCAATCAAATTATCGGTTCTATTGGAGCTATTTCATCAGAGCGACATCAACGCTTACTAAAAACTCTGAGTGATTATCTTGTGAATTAGGGAGAAGGGCTATCGCCCTTTTTTTCATGGAAAGGTCGATCGCTCTTTTTTTCATCGAAAGGTCGATCGCCCTTTTGGAATTAGTCAAAAAGTGCGATCGCTTTTTGGCTATTTTTGGCTATATGGAAAGGGCGATTCCCTACGGGATAGCTCCGCTTCACGGTCTTGTCGATGGACAGGGGCGATCGGTCTTTTGTAGGAAATACTTTTTCAGGCAAGCGATCGACTTTCACGAGCACTAAATGCCAAATGTGCGATAATTTAAGAGACAGAGAAGGAGGAGGCTCGATCGCAATGTACACAACTTCCGACAAATCAATGGGTAAAGTTTTAACAACACTGACCGTTACCAATCGTGCCGACCAGTCTGCTGCTGCACGAGGATTCATGAGTGCTGAGCAAATACGTTCCATCACCCTAGATAACGTTTTGGTAGACACGGGTGCAACTACATTATGCTTGCCAGCTTTTGCGATCGCACAACTGGGTCTTGAACTGCTTAAAGAAGTCGATGTCGCCACCGCCACAGGAATTAGCAAAGCCCGAATCTTTCAAGATGCCAAGATATCTTTATGTGGTCGAGAAGGCACTTTTGAATGTTTAGAATTACCAGGAGGCAGAGATGCTTTAATCGGCGTAATTCCCTTAGAAGCTCTGGGATTAGAACCGGACTTACGACACCAAACTTTAAAGGTTTTACCATCAGAATCAGTAGATACTTACTTGACAATTCTGTAGCTGTTATTCTCTCGTGTAGCGATCGCTTTTTGGGGATGGGAAGGGCGATCGCAGTTAGGGTAATTATTAGGATTTTCAACTATCAAACCTTCCCTAGCTGCTGCTGCATTCAACTCGTTATCAGCAGATACGAATGTGACATCGGATAATCGCAGCAATGATTTCAACACCTGTAATTGCAGCAATTAACACATCATTTGAATTATGCCGCCTAATATTTTATCCGATCGCCTCGATCGCATCAATCAACCCATTCAACTCCCCTGCCTTCATGTCCCCCCCTTCTTAAGATTGTTGAGCGATTTATTAATATTTATACAAACCACACTACAGGAGAAGAGGGTACAATAGATACAGAGCTTAGAGATTCACTGTTGCCAGGGAGAACCGGAAAATTCGCCCAAGTCCAAAGTTCAATTGTCGATCGGGCGCTGTCTCAAAACTCGAAAAGGGAAATTTCTCAGAAAATCCTGCCACAGTTTTTTTTCGGATGGAGTTGGATTTTTTCGCAGTTGTTTGGCGATGGGGATGAGTTTTGGGTTGTATGGTAGGTGGAAGTTTGAGTCGTTTAATAAAGGCATGGTTTTCCTGGTGCTCCTTATTAAGGGGGGGACTGGATGTTGGTTTAAATTTTGGGTTGAGTTGCTTAGTCTTGGATTGATCCCCCCTAGCCCCCCTTAAGAAGGGGGGGACATGATGTTGGTTGAAGTTTATGGTTGAGTTGTTTAGTCTTGGGTTGATCCCCCCTAGCCCCCCTTCTTAAGGGGGGGACAAGATGTTCATTGAAATTGTGGGGGGAAGGGGCGATATTTAGGGGATAGTTTCAGGATTAGTTTATCTCAAATCATGTCTACTTGACAACTAGGGATCTCGCTCTTTTGGAATAAGTCACAAAGTGCGATACTTCAAATTACAACCCACCAATCTCCCCTCCCTTCATGTCCCCCCCTTAAGAAGGGGGGCTAGGGGGGATCTGGCCTCAACAATCACGTTCAATTAAACCCAACAACCTCCCAAAAACCCTCTCAAAACTCTGCAACATCTTAACATTCATAAACCTGAAAACTTTCAATCTATCGCATTCGTATCCAACACATAGCGATTACCACTCATCGCGTAGATTCCTCTGCGTTGTTACTGCATCTCCCCGCCAAGTTAATCGCCCCACCAAATCCGAAAAATCATAGCTGGGTGTCTGCTTCCCGTCTGACGAAACCGGATTCAAAACAACTAAAATTTCCCGTTCTTTTAGCAATCGTAATCCAGCCAGAATCACTTCAGAAGCAGATGAGTACCTACCGTTTTTGACTGTTGACTGAACAAACTGCTCTAGTTCAGGAGTTAAGGATATATTCATGATGTTGAGTCACCTATTTGAGTCAACTACTACCCCCATAATAACAAAAATTATCCAATTTTGTTATTTAACATTTTTGGCTGCGGGAAGATGGCGCGATCGCCCTTCATCTATACCAGATGCCAAACCAGCGATCGCCCTTTTGGAATTAGTCAAAAAGTGCGATCGCTTTTTGGCTATTTTTGACTATATGGAAAGGGCGATTCCCTACGGGATAGCTCCGCTTCACGGTATGAGTGGATGGACAGGGGCGATCGTGCTGTAGGATGAAACAACTGCAAACTCTCCCACTGCTATGCCTGAATCCATCCAGCAAGAAGCCCAAGCCATACTAAATATTCTTGCATCCACTCCCTTTCAGGATTGTATTGCCCTTTCCAAAGAATTTCGCGAACTTCCGATGAGGGCTGGTATCTACGCTGTCAAACATCGCAGCCTTGGAATCCTCTACATTGGCAAAAGCAGAACACTGCGCGATCGTTTTCGCGGTGGCCACAAAGCTTTACTTTGGGCATTCATTGAAGAATTGAAAGCCACAGACATCCGAATTGCCTTTTACCAGCTAGATTTTACTCAATGGATTCAGCTATCATCAGAATTAGAAAGCCTCATCATTCAAGCTGTTAACCCACCCTATAACGTGAAAATTCCAGCGAGGGACTAATTCTATGCAAACTCAGCCTATTATCACCGAACATCTGTCACCGGAATTAGCACAAATCTTTCTAGAAGGATTACCCAAAACCATTCGTGAAGCACTATCCATGCGGGCTAAAACCATGAACTATCCAGTTTGGGCAGTAATTGAAATGGCGATCGCCGGTTATCTCGATGAAGAAGCTCTATCCTTTGTCGATTGCAAGCCCAAGATTGACTAGCGATTGTTTAGTGCGATCGCCCTTTTGGAATAAGTCAAAAAGTGCGATCGCCTCCACCCACCCATTCAACTCCCCTCCCTTCATGTCCCCCCCTTCTTAAGGGGGGTTAGGGGGGATCAGGCCTCAAAAATCACCCTCAATCAAACCCAACAACTCCCCACAAACCCCCTCAAAACTCTGCAACACCTCAACATTCGTAAACCTGACAACCTTCAATCCATACCCCTCTAAAATCCCGGTTCTTTCTGCATCATATAGTTTCCCTTGTTCCGTAAAATGACTCTCCCCATCAATCTCAATTACTAACAGTAAAGCCGCACAATAAAAATCTACAATAAAATTGTCGATGGGTCGCTGTCTCAAAACTCGAAAAGGGAAATTTCTCAGAAAATCTTGCCACAGTTTTTTTTCGGATGGAGTTGGATTTTTCCGCAGTTGTTTGGCGATGGGGATGAGTTTTGGGTTGTATGGTAGGTGGAAGTTTGAGTCGTTTAATAAAGGCATGGTTTTCCTGGTGCTCCTTATTAAGGGGGGACTGGATGTTGGTTGAAGTTTATGGTTGGGTCGTTTAGTCTCGGATTGATCCCCCCTAGCCCCCCTTCTTAAGGGGGGGACAAGATGTTGATTGAAATTCTAGGTTGAGTTGTTTAGTCTTGGAATGATCCCCCCTAGCCCCCCTTCTTAAGGGGGGGACTGGATGTTCATGGAAATTGTCGGTGATGGGGTGATATTTAGGGAATAGTTTCAGAATTAGTTTATCTCAAATGATGTCTACTCGACAACTAGGGCGATCGCCCTTTTGGAATAAGTCACAAAGGGCGATCGCCCCTTTGGCATTAGTTAAAAATGGTGCTCATTTTTTGGGGATATGGAAAGTAATCTCGCTTTTTGGGGCTGTGAGTGCGATCGTGCTGTAGGATGAAAAAACTGCCAAAATGATATAACCTTACAATTCCCAAAATCTATATTTTAAAAATCAGCCATTGACACAATCCGATCGACCCACCGACGCAAAAACACCCTGCATCATTAACGATCGCAAGCTCGATTACTTATTCAATGTCAACATAAAGCCAGACGCTCATAACTCAAAAAGAGCGGTACAAAATAGACAACAACTAAATCGCTTGGGATTTGATGAAGATTCAGAATCTCGTCAATTTATTCAAACTCATCTAGAACAAGCAGTCCAAGAAGAAAGTAATATTGTTGAGCGATTTATTAATATTTATACAAACCACACTACAGGAGAAGAGGGTACAATAGATACAGAGCTTAGAGATTCGCTGTTACCGGGCATAACCGGAAAATTCGCCCAAGTCCAAAGTTCATGGGAAGTCTTGCCCGATGGAACTCGCCGCTTTCTCAGTGCTATAATCTATGGAAAATAACTCAATATCTTAGGTAAGAAAATGGCAAAAATCAATTTACATGAGGGATTTGATGAACTAGCTTTTCTAGAATTATTTTGTGAAGAACCAAAAGATTCCCAACCCTCCGATGGCTATTGGTGTTATGAAGTGACAGATTCATTAGGTGTCACCCTCAAATTTGGAATGAATATCATTCAAAAATCAGTTCAAATTGAATTAAAGATAGCCGATGCCACTGTAGGTATTATGTGTTTTGAACTCGTGAACTTTATTGAAATTAATGATTATATTAACGGTAAATTAGAATTTTTAGTTGCTCCCAAAAATGAAGAATTCAAAACTTTAGTTCAAGTTGAACTGCGACCGAGAATTAAAGTTGATTGTTCAACTCTGAGCCTTTGCCCGATGGCTGCTTAGCCTTGATAAACTACAAGGTCGTGAAGCGGAGCTATCCCGTAGGGAATCGCCCTTTTGGAATTAGTCAAAAAGTGCGATCGCTTTCGGGAGATAGGAATGGCCATCGTTTTTGTGAAAAGGTTTTTGGGAAGAAACGCAATCGACTAATAATTATTCAGTAATTTATCTAACCGTGACAGCCGTTTGTGTCGGTTAACTTCTTCCAATCTGGCATTAATTTCTGCTAGTTCTAAATTGAACTGTTCCATTTCTAAATGAGTCCGACGCAGATTAGCCAAAAGTCTCTTAGCCGTTTCTGGATCGGGAATTCGCGGCTGCTTGCTCATGGTAAATTCCACTCTAACTTAACTTCTTCTAAACTTCGCTCCCACGCCGGAATCCTGGTTTGGGTACGGACTATGGCTCGATTCATCAACTCTAGCATATCTGGCGGCGCATCAGGTTGAGAGCGAGCAATATTTAGCCCCAATCTGGATAACTGCATATAAGAAGCCTCAGCATCTTCCAATACCGTCATTAATTCATCAAAAAATGGCAACGTCTGTTCTGTTTCGCCAAAAAGCTCAAATAAAGCTAATTCTGCGGCTGTCACTCCGTCAACAATACCCAAAGACTGTTGTTTAAGTCTATTCACTATTTCCGTAATATCGGGGGGAAACTTTGCCATAATTTACGTTAATTGAGATGCTCGGATTGATTTTATCATGTACGATCGCTTTCGCGGTGGTCACAAAGCTTTACTTTGGGCATTCATTGAAGGATTGAAAGCCACAGACATCCGCATCGCCTTTTACCAGCTAGATTTTACTCAATCAGTGCGATCGCCCTTTTGGAATTAGTCGAAAAGTGCGATCGCATCGGGCCACCCATTCAACTCCCCTCCCCTCATGTCCCCCCCTTCTTAAGGGGGGTTAGGGGGGATCAGGCCTCAAAAATCACCCTCAATCCAACCCAACAACTCCCCACAAACCCCTTCAAAACTCTGCAACACCTCAACATTCGTAAACCTAACAACTTTCAATCCATACCTCTCTAAAATCCCGGTTCTTTCTGCATCATATAGTTTCCCGTGTTCCGTAAAATGACTCTCGCCATCAATCTCAATTACTAACAGTAATGCCGCACAATAAAAATCTACGATAAAATTGTCGATGGGGCGCTGTCTCAGAACTCGCGAAGGGAAATTTATCAGAAAATTTTGCCACAGTTTTTTTTCGGATGGAGTTGGATTTTTTCGCAGTTGTTTGGCGATGGGGATGAGTTTTGGGTTGTATGGTAGGTGGAAGTTGGAGTCTTTTAATAAAGGCATGGTTTTCCTGGTGCTCCTTATTAAGGGGGGACTGGATGTTGGTTGAAGTTTATGGTTGGGTCGTTTAGTCTCGGATTGATCCCCCCTAGCCCCCCTTCTTAAGGGGGGGACTGGATGTTAGTTGAAATTCTAGGTTGAGTTGCTTAGTCTTGGATTGATCCCCCCTAGCCCCCCTTCTTAAGGGGGGGACTGGATGTGCATTGAAATTTTGGGGGAAGGGGCGATATTTAGGGAATAGTTTCAGAATTAGTTTATCCCCAATCATGTCTACTTGACAACTAGGGCGATCGCCTTTTTGGAATAAGTCAAAACGTGCGATCGCCCTTTCTGTTCTCATCAATCATCAAATCCCATTACGCAGATAGATTTGCTAAAATGTCAACAATTACAAATATCAGTACCAAAATAAATCCATTGCACAGGAAAGAAGCCCATGCGTAAACAGACCATTCAATATACATCACCCTTAGATGCCTTAGTTGCGGTTGCCAAGCGACTTAGCTTATATGAGAAGCAGCAAAAAATTGACTCAGAAGAATTTTTCAACCAATACAATCAGGGATTATTATCAGATGACGCCCTATTTATAGAATGGGCAAATGACTATCGAAATTACCTGGTTTTGCATCAGGAACTAGCGCAACGATTGAATTATGCTGCCTAATATTTTATCTGATTACCTCGATCGAGTCGAGCAAGCCATTCAACTGAGATACTGAGATAAGAGCATTGTAACCCAGCCAGAACGACTTCAGAAGCTGATGAGTACCTACCGTTTTTGACTGTTGATTGAACAAACTGTTCTAGTTCAGGAGTTAAGGATATATTCATGATGTTGAGTCACCTATTTGAGTCAACTACTACCCCCATAATAACAAAAGTTATCAAATTTTGTTATTCAACATTTTTGGCTGCGGGAAGATGGCGCGATCGCATCGGGCCACCCATTCAACTCCCCTCCCCTCATGTCCCCCCCTTCTTAAGGGGGGTTAGGGGGGATCAGGCCTCAAAAATCACCCTCAATCCAACCCAACAACTCCCCACAAACCCCCTCAAAACTCTGCAACACCTCAACATTCGTAAACCCTCAATCCATACCCCTCTAAAATCCCGCTTCTTTCTGCATCATATTGTTTGGCTTCCTGAGTTAACTTCTCCCGACTCAAATCTCCGATTTGTAAAGTTTTGTGAAGATTAGGCTACATTCTGCATAAAACTAGCGCCTCCTTCCAGATAGATAAGTGACGGTTGGTTTTTCAGTGCGACGGGCGATCGCCCTTTCCTCCTTTTTCTCAAGAAATGGCGATCGCCCTTGGCACATAAATCAATGGTAGGACACGGCAATACCTTGTAATTACACGGTTCCAAGGTAAATTAGAGATTGGAATACAGAGGTGCACATGAAAAAAATCAACAAAATGTTTCAACAAGCTCCCTTGAGCAAATTTGTTCAAAGTTCTCTGTCGCTGGCTGCTTTCACGATATTGGGATTTACCGCTATTAAACCTGTAAATGCCGCCAGTTTGCATACTGGTTTCGCTTCCTATACCATTACCGACGTAGCATTCCCGATTAAGTTAGAATCTAATCGGGATATATTCTCTTTTAAGATGCGGGGGATTGATGGTGCTGAAGCGGTTCCCGAACCTTCAGAAATTGCTGGTATAGTAACTTCCGCTGCTTTTTTGGTTGGCGTGTTGCTTAAACGCAAATCTAAATCATTAGGCTAATTTCACCGGAATTAGCTTAGGAAATTTTTTCTATAATTACTGCCAGAAACTATTCGTAAATTACTGTCGATGCGGGCTAAAACAATCAAGTATCCAGTTTGGGCAGTAATTGAAATCCCGATCGCCTTTTGGGAATCAGTCACAAAGGGCGATCGCATCGGGCCACCCATTCAACTCTCGTCCCTTCTTTTCCCGCCTTTTTTAAGGTATGCTTTATAGAACTCAGTTGAGATCTTGAGGTCGATCGCCCACAACAGTCGATCGCCCACAACAGTCGATCGCCCACAACAAATTAAAACAAAATTCCTATGACAGATCCACTCCACATTTTTTTAGCCGGTGCTAGCCAGGGTGTCGGTAAAGAAATTGCCAAATGTTTGACAGCACAAAATATTGAAGTAACTGCATTTTTGCGATCGCCCGAAACCAGCCCAGAATTAGCAGCAATGAGCATCAAAATCACTAGGGGCGATGCTTTAGACGCGGAGGCTGTGGATGCAGCCATGACTGGTAGCGCACCAATTGATGCCGTAATCAGCACCATCGGCGGCTTGCCAAAAGATGGAGAAAGAGCCGATTATTTAGGAAACAAAAACTTGATTGATGCGGCTGTCAAAGCTGGAGTAAAAAAGTTTATTTTAGTTTCTTCCATCGGTAGCGGTAACAGTGCCGGTGCTTTGCCACCCCAAGCTTTAGAAACCTTGGCCCCAGTGTTAATTGAGAAGGAAAAAGCTGAAAATCACTTGATAGCAAGTGGGATGATTTATACTGTGATTCGTCCGGGCGGACTGAAATCGGAACCTGCCACGGGCAATGGTGTTTTAACAGAAGATTGTCGAGTTGCTGGCACAATTCATCGCGCTGATGTAGCGCAGTTAGTTTGCCAATGCTTGGTGTCTGATGTTGCTAATAATCAGGTTTTGTCGGCTGTAGATAAACAAATGGTTTATGGTAGTCCAGAATTTGAAGTGTTAAGTCTGTAAGGGCGGGCCAGAAGCCCACCTCACCAAAAGATTAAACTCTTGTGGAACAGGCCGGAGAGCCTGTTCATAAAAATGGTGCAAGATGTGAGTAAAATTCGATCGCATTTAAGAATCAAAAGGCTTAATGTACGATCGCCCGATCGACCAATCTAACACAAAACCGGCGATCGCAAATAATACCACACTCTCAACACTCGCAACCACAAAGGGCAATAACTCCTGTACCACAGGCATTTTCCCCGCCTCAAAAAACCATCCCGCATCCAACTGTCCAAAAGCCCGCACCAGCCCAAAAGCCAAAACCACACCGGATTTTAGCTGCGGGTTAGTATCAGTGCGAAGGGCATAGCGGTAAGTGACGCCGAATAGAAAACCAGCCAAAAGGGCGATCAACCCTTTAAAAGCAAAATTGAGGTCGATCGCCCCTACCTCTAATCCCGCCAGAAAATCAAACCTAGGGACTAGAATCAAGCTATTGATCAGGGCGATCGCCCCAAAACCCCAAAACATCCCAAAAGCAGCAACAGCGCCTGCTTTCAAAGATTCCACCCGTTCAGCAGCACTAAAATTCGACAAATCCTTCACAGGCCCCTCATTTCAAAAATGGCTCAAATTGACTTATCATAAGGTTTGGAGTCATTTTGTACAGTTTGTTAAATAGCTATGGATATTTTGTCACTCGGTTGGGTTTCGGTGCTAGTTCTGTTCTCCTTCTCAATCTCAATGGTCATTTGGGGACGCAACGGTTTCTAAGGTTTCACAATAGCTTGCGGGGCAGGGGGGTGAATTCTTCCTTCTTCCTGATTCCTGAATTTCCCCCCTTGGGGGGGGCAGGGGGGGGTGACTTCTTCCTTCTTCCTGATTGCTTAATTTCCCCCCTTGGGGGGGCAGGGGGGGTGAATTCTTCCTTCTTCCTTCTTCCTGAATTTCCCCCCTTGGGGGGGCAGGGGGGGGTGACTTCTTCCTTCTTACTTCTTCCTGAATTTCCCCCCTTGGGGGGGCAGGGGGGGGTGACTTCTTCCTTCTTACTTCTTCCTTCGACTTACTTCCAACCCAACCACCTTAACAAAGGCACAACCAAATAATGACTAACTCCCAAACAAAGCCCGATCGCACTTCCCAACAAACCAAAAAACGCCACAGCCCCCCAAACTTGTAGCAAGCCCAGTGTAGCGTTAGACGACGCAAAACTCTCCAAGAAACTCCCAGGAAAAATACTCAAAGCATTCAGAAACAAAAACAATCCCGTAGAGCACACAGCCACCACCAAAGCGTGCACCAATTGGTGACTCCGCAAACCCATTCCCACAGTCAAAGAAGCGATCGCAAAAGCACCCAAAATAATCCCCTGCACCCCACTAGAAGCACTCGACTCCAACCAACACAAACCAGCTAACAAATAACCTTGAACACCCATCAATCCCGATAACCAATACTGTTTGTGTTGGCGAAAACTGCCCGCATCCGTCAACCCGATCGCAGTTCCCAATCCCGCAAATCCAAACAATAGCACCTCCGGCCCCACAGCGAAAGTCATATTAGGAATTAATTGATGCAAACCCTCATTCAAAAAGTTCGCAATTTCCGGGCCAATAGGCGAAGCATAACCCAAAACTAAACCGCCGATCGCCCCCGCACTTCCCCCAATCCCACCGAGCACCATTTCCCAGCCCGTATCCAGAGAAGCTACCACAATTTGGGCGATCGCCCCAAACACAAAACCAGTTAGGCTGACAGTTTTTTGCGCCCCCACCACTAATACTTGCCTACAGAATTTCAGCATAGCTTGACTGCTAGGGGCGATCGCCATTCGTCCCTGATGCCGAGTAGAAATCTGCCTCAAACGTTGGCGAACCTCCCCAGCCGTCGCCGGACGCTGCTGCACATCCGATCGCACCATATCATCCAACAAATTAGCAAAAGCCGGGGCGATCGGCGAAATATGCCGCCATCGCAACTCCCCAGTCATCGGATCTTCAATATCCGCCGGATACTTCCCCGTCAGCAAGTGAATACAAGTCCGCCCCAGGGCATAAAAATCCGTCGCCGGGCCCACACCGCCCCCAACAATTTGTTCCGGCGGGCTATACCCAGGAGAAATTAACCGCGTCGAACTTGGAGCATCTTTCCCCACCGGTGCGACACCACCCATTTGTTTAACACCGCCAAAGTCGATCGTCACCAACTGCAATCCACCCAAACCATTAGCCAGCAAAAGTTGTGACGATTGTGGCATCCGCAGCATCAAATTGCTCGGTTTAATATCGCGGTGAATAATCTGACATCTATGCAACTCCTCTAAAATTTCCACAGCTTGACTAAGCCAACTAAAAACCCATTCTGGCGGACAACCTTGGGGGTGCTCATCCAGAATATCTTCCAAAGTTTTACCGTGAATCTTTTCCATTACCAAACAAGGAAGCCTGCGCGCCGCAGCATTTCCCTCCCCTGCCAAGTTTTGCATTTGCACATGAAAATAACCCTCAGCCTCCACTCTGGGGACACCGGGATTGCGCAAAATTGCTAAAACCCAAGCTTCTTGCTCGAATAGTTTCACCGCTTTCGCCGAAGTTTCCAGCAATACTTTGAGCACGCGCTCGGTTTGAGATTCTGTATCCCAAACCGTGTAGATAGCGGCAAAACCGCCTTTACCCAAAACTTGTAGGGGCACATAGCGATTTTTCAGTCGCAGCGGCCCTCCGCAACTCTGACAAAAATTGTTGCCCCAAGTCTGAGGGTAGGGCTTTGGGCAATCTGGATTAATGCAGTGGACAGATTTTGAATGGGGGTGTGGCACAACCAGAGTAGAAATGGGGCTAAATATCCATTAAGACTTACGAGCAGCTATCCCAGCAACCGGGTTGACATTCCGGTTAAATTGCTGTAAGCAGGTTTTTGAATTTAAGAAACTTGGCATCCTGCAAGTCCTGTCCATATTATGTGCTATGGTTTGGATTTTTGACCGTGGAAGACAGTAGTTAGAGATTGGGAATTTGCGACTTGAGATTTTTTGAGCGTAGTTGAGTTCGATCGCGCGATCGAACTCAACTATCAACTATAATTTTAGGTATTTCTAACTAACTCCCCATTCCCTTTCTTTATTCTTTCTCTCCTAGATAACCAACCCTTTTTCCTGATTCCCTCTATCTTGTTCCCTCTCCCTTCTTTTGCGATCCCCAAGCATTATTCGTGATTTTTGTTTAATAAGAGATGTTACAAATAATTTCTTAATGTAAAGGTAAATAAACAATACTTATGATGATTAAAAGAATATTAAAATTTTAGAGCGCCACTTTCTTGATATATTTCTAAGAGCCTGCCATCAGGCCCCAAAATTAAGCGAATACTAGGAAGCGAGATATGGCTTACGCGCAAACCCAAACTCAATCCAAGGCTGGGTATAAAGCCGGAGTTCAAGACTATAAACTAACGTATTACACACCGGACTACACCCCGAAAGATACAGATATTTTGGCGGCTTTCCGTGTTACCCCACAACCAGGAGTTCCCCCAGAAGAAGCCGGCGCTGCTGTGGCTGCTGAATCTTCCACCGGTACCTGGACAACTGTGTGGACCGACCTCCTCACCGACCTCGATCGCTACAAAGGTCGTTGCTACGACATCGAGCCAGTCCCCGGCGAAGACAACCAATATATTTGCTTCATCGCTTATCCTTTGGATTTGTTTGAAGAAGGTTCCGTCACCAACTTGCTCACCTCTTTGGTTGGTAACGTGTTCGGTTTCAAAGCCCTGCGTGCTCTGCGGTTGGAAGACTTGCGGATTCCCATTGCTTACCTCAAAACCTTCCAAGGTCCTCCTCACGGTATCACCGTTGAGCGCGACAAATTGAACAAGTACGGCCGTCCTTTGCTCGGTTGTACAATTAAGCCCAAATTGGGTCTGTCTGCTAAGAACTACGGCCGTGCCGTTTACGAAGTTCTACGCGGTGGCTTGGACTTCACCAAAGACGACGAAAACATCAACTCCCAACCATTCATGCGTTGGCGCGATCGTTTCTTGTTCGTTCAAGAAGCTATTGAAAAAGCTCAAGCAGAAACCGGCGAAGTCAAGGGTCACTACCTCAACGTCACCGCCCCCACCTGCGAAGAAATGATGGAACGGGCTGAATTCGCCAAAGAAATCAAAACCCCCATCATCATGCACGACTACCTGACCGGTGGTTTCACTGCAAACACCACCTTGGCCAAATGGTGCCGTCGCAACGGAATCCTGTTGCACATTCACCGCGCCATGCACGCCGTTATCGACCGTCAAAAGAACCACGGTATCCACTTCCGCGTGCTTGCCAAGTGCTTGCGGATGTCCGGCGGCGACCACCTGCACTCCGGTACAGTTGTGGGCAAACTCGAAGGCGAAAAAGGCATCACCATGGGCTTCGTAGACTTGATGCGCGAAGACCACATCGAACAAGACCGCGCACGCGGTATCTACTTCACCCAAGATTGGGCCTCCATGCCTGGTGTCATGCCAGTTGCATCCGGTGGTATCCACATCTGGCATATGCCAGCCTTGGTTGAAATCTTCGGCGACGACTCCTGCTTGCAGTTCGGCGGCGGCACCTTGGGCCACCCTTGGGGTAATGCACCTGGTGCAACAGCTAACCGCGTTGCTTTGGAAGCTTGCGTCCAAGCACGTAACGAAGGCCGCAACTTGATGCGCGAAGGCGGAGACATCATTCGCGAAGCTTGCAAATGGAGCCCAGAATTGGCTGTTGCTTGCGAACTCTGGAAAGAAATCAAGTTTGAATTTGAGGCAATGGATACCGTTTGATGATTTTGGGTTGGAGATTTTAGGTTTTAGGTAGCAAACTTGCTGTTATGTCTTTATCTTGGAAGAAGATTTACAAGTAAGTTTGCATCCAAAATCTAAAATCCACAATCTAAAACTCTTAAGGGCTGGGGTCAAAAATGGATCTCAAACAAGTTGCGAAAGACACCGCTAAGGTGCTGGCAAGTTACCTAACCTATCAATCCGTGCGGATTGTGGTCGCTCAATTGAGCGAAACCAATCCTCCTCTAGCAATCTGGTTGAACGACTTTTCCACCAAGGGCAAAATCCAAGATGGAGAAGCATACATTCGAGAGTTGCTATTGGAAAATCAAGAATTAGGATTTCGGATCATGACTGTGCGAGAATATCTGGCTCACGATGTGACAGAATTTTTGCCTGAAATGGTTCGTACTGGCATTCAACAGTCAAATATGGAACACAGACGCCAGCATTTGGAGCGAATTACGCAGCTTAATTGGTCTGTGACTATCAGTAATCCTGAAACATCCTCCATAGATTCTGAACCGAATCTAGATAATTTGTCGAGTTAATCGATCGCACGAGTGCGAATCGAACACACACCTTAGAGATAGAAAAATGAAAACTTTACCTAAAGAGCGTCGTTACGAAACTCTGTCCTATTTGCCCCCGCTGACAGACGCACAAATTGCCAAGCAACTGCAATACATCTTGGATCAAGGCTACATTCCCGGCGTAGAATTCAACGAAACCTCCGCCGCTGAAATGCGCTATTGGACTCTTTGGAAGTTGCCTTTGTTCCACGCTCGCAGCGTCCAAGAAATCATGACAGAAATCAACGCTTGCCGTCAAGAAAACCCCACTTGCTACATCCGCGTCATGGGTTTTGACAACGTGAAGCAATGCCAAGTGCTCAGCTTCATCGTCCACAAGCCTAACACCAGAGGCTACTAAAAAGTTACCCCCTTTATGATTCGGCGATTGAAATCGCTTCTACACAAACGAAGTCCGCCTCCGCGGACTGAAGAAATAGAGGGGATTTAGTATAAGATTTGAGGTGGGGAAGGTTCCCTACCTCATTTTTTATAGCTTGCAAATAGCTTTTAAAACTTGCAGTAACAGAATTGACGATTCGGACTCCATCAGGTTTAGCAAAGGCAATAGCTGATAGGTTGGATTATTACCTCCCTGAATATTCACGAACTGATAGTGCATTCCATTTGTTGTCAAACCCCAGATTGTGTCTTGATATTTTAAATTTTGATAAGCATAGGTTAGCAATTGAGATAAACCCATCAATGCGTTGATTCCAGAATTTTTACTTTCAATAACTAAAACCCAAAAATATGTATCGCTTCTGATCGGTTTTATCCTGTTGACAGCCAAGATATCAAACCGTCCTTTAACGATTGTATCTTCATCTTCAATGCTAATTTCAGCGATGTCTTGTTCTAAACTAATTTTAATCGGGCGGCGGTAGAAGCCAGCCAATCGCATTAGGGGAAAGGTAGTCAGAGCTTTTACCAATCCTTCAGAAACTCGATCCGTTGAAATGTAGTCATCGAAGTCATCCCTAATTTGTATAAGTTCCTGCTGTTCGTGTTCTGTGATATCTTCAAGGGATAACAGAGAGGTAAATGAGTTAGTGTACTGTTTTTGAAAGCCAAACAGACGGTGTACTTCTGATAACGTTAGGTTTTTGGTATTAATAGTTGTCGTCATATTTTGATAGTTATTTAAGTTTTAGTTACAATTTTAACATAGTTGTAGGGTGCGTCGCCACCCTTAGATATTTGATTCCGATCGAAAATCTCATGGCGACGCACCCTACCTGATTAAAAACGATCGCAATCTATCCTCTCCATCACAATCCCATCAACTATTTCATAACCCCAATTAAAATGTCGATTTGCCAACTGCTCGGCCATGTCATATTCACCAAAATTGCAAAGTTCAACTAACATTTGATATCCCTCATCTTTCTCTCGCTGCAATCTTTCCACCCGCAGATTTTCTCTCTCTTCCTCCGAAGGATTTGGGCGCTCTTCCCCCAAGGGATTTATCTCGCTAATTCGTTTCATATTCGCCTCCTAAAAAGGAATTGATTCCACTATTTCACCATCTACTATTTCGTAGCCCCAATCTGGATTAGCAGCAATTTGTTTTTCAATTATACTGCGACCGAGAGGAGTATTGTAAGCTTTTTGCAAAGCTGAAATACTGGGAATTTCGGCAGGGATTGGCGATTCCATTTCTGCCAGTTTGGGCGGTTCGGGAATCGCCTCAGATGTCGATTGATTCAGGGCAAACTGCGGTGCGATCGCCCCTAATTTCCGCATCACGCTATCCTTGGTAATTTGCGGTTTTTCGTTGAAGGAAGAGGGCAGATATGGTGTGTCAACCCCCTGCTGTTTGGCTTGGAAAGCATCATCCGCAAGGCGATCGCACTTTCGCAAAAAACCCTCCCACAAATCCTTACCCAAAACCGGATTTCTCAAGTCACTGCGAGCCTTAGAAACAGCCGCTTCCAGCGGTTCACCTTTGTGAACATAATACTGAATTCTCTCCTCTTCAAAGGCCGGATAAGGCACTTCTGGTGCGATTTCCCAATCTCGCTTCACCTTCTGACTTTCTCCTAATGGAATGCCCGCGATAAATTCATCCCAAAAGGTTGACGCTAAGCCCTTGGTGATGCTATCAATAATTTTGAATGCCCATCCCGAAGGATTGCCAAAACCTAAGTTGCGTTCTTGAGCATAGGCTTCTAAAGCTCGTTGAAAGTTGTGCAGTTGTTCTTGGGAGTTCCAAGGGCCGCTGAATCGGTAATTCGGGGTAACAGCAACGGCTATTTGTTGGCGCGGTTGCCCGAAGAATTTGTCAGTTTTAATATTGGGATTAGATGCAGAATTATCAGCAACTATATCTACAGGATAATTGAGGCTTTTGGGGAGAGTTTGTGTTATAATGTCTTCAGGATTAGCTGTGAAATAAGTATTTAGTTTTGACTCGAATTCGTCAATGTCAGCCCAGAGTTCCAAGGTGTATATGTGGTAATTAATTGATTTTGCTTTGAGGAGCAAACGACTTTTGAGTTGATTTATGGCTAATTCTTGTTCTTCGCAATTTAACCCAGTGACTGCTTCAATCTCATCGCAATTAGTTGTTAGCCATTCTGATTTTTTTAGTTGAGATTGCCATTGAAATAATTGACATAGCAAAATACTAGCCGAGACACCGCCAGTAATCTTCGCTAACTTGGGATAATAGATTAGGGGATTTCCGAGATTTCCTAAAAATATGCCGATCTGCATTTTATATATTCTCGTTTAACTACTCATGGACTCAAAAACCGCAGAACCTAAGAAACCCGGTTTTTGGTGATTTTTGGGTGGTGTGATATCAAATCCTCTCTTCATCTGAATTATTCAGAACTCTATTCTCTCCCTCTGTGTCCTCTGTGTTCTCTGCGGTTAAATCATTCCGATGTAACCAGAAACAATATGACAAAGTAGGTTGGTAAAAACCCGGTTTCTCGCCACCCACAGAATCTCAGAAACCGGAAATCTCAGAAACCGGGTTTTTGGTGATTTTTGGGTGGTGTAACGAAGTAGGTTGGTAAAAACCCGGTTTCTCGCCACCCACTAATATAGCTTTAAAGTTTATAATCAAGAGGCTCACAAAACTCATTCACCCCTGTTTTAAACACATAAATAATCACCGCAGTTATCAAAATATCCGGGCAAACTTTCGCCGCCAACAAATCTCCAAAGGCTGCATTCAAACGTCCATTTATCAACTCTTCTTTAATCTCAGATTTGCAGATAGCAACGCGGCATCTTTTGGCTAATCCGTCTAGCCAATTTTCAGAAATATTCGGTTCTTGTCCGGCTTGAATTGCCAGAGATATCGCTGCATCTTCGATATTCCCCTCGCAATCTTCGATTTCATCTAGAGCCTTCAATGCTTGGGAATAGGCTGCTAATTCTGAGCGAAATAATGCAATTTCTTGGGAAGTAATAACGACCATATTATGTTACTATTTTCTCGGTTTAGTGGACTGTTTTAGGAGTTAAAGTCGATATTATAGCACTTTTTTTGGTATGAATTTGTATCATTCTTAGCAACGGGTTCTTTGGCCAGTTCCACAAGTAGTTAATTTTGTAATGGGGGGGCTTGATTAATCAGCGGGTTCCCGTGCCCACCCCACCACTAACAAATCCAGTCTCTGGTGGAATTTGTCCTGAAACATCAGTACAAATTTCCCCCAGAGGTAGGCAGCGAGAACTTTAGTCCTTAAATATCAGGACTAACATCCTTACTACCAAACTAATTTACACTTTCGGTTGACTCTGTTCCTCTTCCTCTTTTTCCTTCTCCTTCTCCTTGACGGGAGATTCATCCTCAGCTTGACTCACCCCTTCCTTAAAACTCCGCAAGGTTTTTCCCAAAGCATTGCCCAACTCAGGAATTTTCTTGGGACCGAAAATTAGAATAGCTACTACCGCAATAATGCCCATTTCGGGCAATCCTAGACCAAACATAGATTCATCTCCTGTAAAACTTGCTCGCTCGCCCGTCGATCTTACTGATATCCTTAAAAGTATCTACCTTTGTTCCTGCATCCTGCAACAGTTGAATAAAGTTTTGTTAAGCCGATCGCCCCATAAATCAGAATGTTAGAAATATCCAAGCCTTCTCTACGAGACCAACAACACTACCTCATCCGCGAACTAGCCGATCGGATAGAATCAGTATGGCGTCGGTACCTCGACCTGGAACCCTACCACCTGCCTGCTGAGTTGGGATATGTGGAAGGGCGTTTGGAAGGAGAAAAACTGATCATCGAAAACCGCTGCTATCAAACTCCCCAATTCCGTAAAATACACCTAGAACTCGCCAAAGTCGGTCCCTTGCTGGATATCCTGCACTGCGTGATGTTTCCCAGACCGAATTACGCTTTGCCCATGTTCGGTACGGACATCGTAGCAGGTAAAGGCCAAATTAGCGCTGCGATCGCCGACCTTTCTCCCCTCAATGCCGATCGCACTTTGTCCGAAACCTACCGCACTCCACTGCAAACTCTGCCCGTCAACCAGTTTTCCTGTCCCCGCCAAATTCCCGAATGGGGCGATATTTTTTCAGAATTTTGCCTATTTGTGCGCCCAGATTCCCCAGAAGAAGAAAGTCGATTTCTGGACATAGTTGAATCCTACATGGAAATTCACTGCAAACTGGCAGTAGCCTCAGAACCAGTTTCTGTCGCCGAAGCATCGAAAATTCTCGATGCTCAAATTTACTACTGCACCCAGCAGCAACAAAACGACAAAACCCGTCGCGTATTGGAAAAAGCTTTCGGTCAAGATTGGGCAGAACATTACATGACCGAGGTGCTTTTTGATTTCCCTAAATAGCTAAAATATGTTGACAATTACTTGCGGGAAGTCGGACGCTTAGTACCTGTTTTTGTAGAACTCTTCGATCCACTTTTACTTGCACTCTTACCTTTTGCCCCCTTAGCACCTGCTAACTGACTGTCATTGTCATTTGCAGGTCTGCCAGCGGCAGCTCTAGTAGTTCTGAAAGTGACATTCACTCCTTCATTCGACTGTTCCAGCACCAACATCGGCGTCGGTTTCGCCTTTTGGTCCCATTCAATGTGAACGATGCGACCTTGAATTGTGGGCTGCCAACTGTCGTGGTCGTCGGAAGGGCTCAGGTAAGTTTCCAAACAGTCAATAATTTGATTAATTGTCGCCGATGTTGCCTGAGTCGGGAGTTTCATCAACTTAATTTGAATCCGAAACAGCACTCGCTTTTCGATTTTTACCGCCGGATCGCCAGTTTCGTATTCGATATCAAACATCGAATCCACTTGTCTGCCACTGCCGGCATTCCCAGTTTTATCTCCTACACTACCCTGAGTTGGACGCAGAGCAATACTAATTTTTTCTTTGACTTTTACCTTAATTTGATTCACAATGGCAAAGTGAAAAACTTCTTCCGCCATCCGCATTCTCAGGTAGTCTAAATTAAAGTCTCGTGAGTGGATGAGGTCTGGATTTTTTTCCATTTTTGATAGGGTTTCCAGAGCCATTTTATATTTTTTCTGGAGTTCTCTATTTCTAAATTCCTCAAAAGTGAGCTTCTTGCTCAAACCATCCATTTTTATTTTGCTAAACACCGCTAAACCGACAAGTAATAACAACAGTAATCCCGATGCTCCCATCAAGATTTGATCGGAGGGTAAACCTCCTGGCTTAGCCTGTTTGGGCTTGGGAGAGGCTACTGCCAACCTTGGTTCTACAAGGATTATTTTGGTTGACATGGGCTTTTAAAGGGTAAAATTTGACGCTATATTTATAGAATGCCCCTGAGTGGAGATGACATTGCAACTCGCTGGTTCGAGCCACCTTGACTTCTTTCTACCACAATCTTTCTACAATTGGATTTCTACAACTCGAACGGGCACCCTCTAATTAATACTTTATCTTTAACTGCAAGCAGGTTAGCGAAATCTCGGAAAATTGCACCCTTGTACTGGCAAAAAGCGATGGTTAATAATTTGTTATGTATTATACCAGTACCACCAGAAAAAATGTTTTTTCAGCAGAGCACTTTCTCGAAAACATCAGTGAATTTACATAGATTAATAGTAATTCTCCGATCGCTCCTAAAAAATTTTGAGGAGCACAATCGATCGCCCGGACGATCGTAGCGCCCAAAAGACTTAGGTACTAATTGCTACGAGTTCTTCGTTCCACTCAGTTCGCCTCCAGAGAACTTGCTTTGAAAGTTGAGCTATGGTGCGATCGAACCACATCTCCCAAGTTAACATAACACCCATATTCGATCGTGACCTACGAACCCCTCCACCACAAATATCGCCCCCAGACTTTTGCCGAATTAGTAGGCCAAGAGGCGATCGCCCAAACCCTCACCAGCGCCATCCTCCAAGATCGCATAGCACCAGCATATCTATTCACAGGCCCCAGAGGCACCGGTAAAACCTCTAGTGCTCGAATTTTTGCCAAATCCCTCAACTGTATTTCTACGGGTGCCCCAACCCCCACACCATGCGGCAAATGCAACGTTTGCCAAGAAATAGCCAGAGGTTCCACACTAGACGTAATCGAAATTGATGCCGCCAGCAACACAGGAGTCGATAACATCCGGGATTTGATCGAACGCGCTCAATTTTCCCCCGTACAATGCCGCTATAAAGTATATGTAATTGACGAAGTTCATATGCTCAGCAACCAGGCATTTAACGCCTTATTAAAAACCCTAGAAGAACCACCAGACAATGTAGTATTCGTCCTCGCAACCACAGACCCTCAAAGAGTCTTACCAACAATTATTTCCCGCTGTCAAAGATTCGACTTTCGGCGCATAGCCCTCGATGCAATGACCGCCCACTTGCATAAAATTGCCAAATTAGAAAATATCAACATAGCCAACGACGCAGTATACATGGTTGCTCAACTCGCCCAAGGAGGACTGCGAGATGCCGAAAGTCTGCTAGACCAACTAAGTTTATTTCCCGGTGAAGTCACCGTCGAAAAAGTTTGGGATTTAGTCGGTGCAGTCCCAGAAAACGACTTAATGGAACTGCTAGAAGCTATTGAAAAAGACGATGCCACAGCCTTAGTAGACATGACCCGTCACCTGATGAATCGCGGTAGAGAACCGCTCATAGTTCTTCAGAATCTAGCCAGTTTTTACCGAGATTTGCTGATAGCAAAAGCAGCACCAAAACGCTCAGATTTAGTAGCTTTAACCTCAGCAACTTGGGATAAACTTGTCAATTTTGCGACTCATTGGGAGAGAGAGTTAATTTTAGCGGGTCAGAAACACTTGCAAACCCATGAACTGCAAATTAAAAATACCACTCAGCCGCGTTTATGGCTGGAAGTAACATTATTGGGATTATTACCTTCAGCAATTAGAACTCAGCCACAACCAGTAAATCAACCAGCACAAAATACTAATCCAGCACAAAATCACCCCCCCCAACCCCCCCTTGCTAAGGGGGGGAGTCAGATATCTAATATTGCAGAATCTGCAATGCCGAATGTGCAACATCCTCCGACGACTCCACCACCTATTGCTAATCCCACAGAAAACACATCCACCGCACCGATTAGAGAATCTATACCGACTGCTGAGGCCACAAATTCTGCACCAACTAATTCCGCTAGCGAAATCGATCTAAATCAAGTGTGGGAACAGGTACTGACTCGCGTGCGCCCCCACGGTACTCAATCTTTGCTTCGCCAACACGGACATCTGGTGAGTTTTAGCAATGATGCGGCGGTGATTAAAATTAATTCGCCACAGTTGCTCAAGATGGTTAAAGACAAAGTAGCTAATATTGAAGAAGCTTTTTTGCAAATTTTTAACCGTCGAGTCACGGTGCAATTGGGCTTAAAAAATTCCACTGAAACTAATGGTTTAGAACCCAAGAATTTCCCAAATTCTAACGGACGTATGGGGGGAAATTCTCGAAATTATACTCCGGTGGATGATGGGAATCAACAGGTACAAAAACCGGAAATTTTAGAGGATTTTTCCACGAATAGGGGAGAAGCACAAAAACACTCGCCAGCCCCTGAAAATACTAGCGCCAAGCTGTCAAATGTTGCTGAACCGGGGGGGCAGAGTAAGGGGTCGATCGCCTCTGGGAATGATTTAAATGCTCAAGCTGTGGCGGTGCGGGCAGATGCCCAAGATGTAGTCAATGCTGCTGGGGTGTGGGCTCAGATGTTTGATGGGGAAGTAGTGGATTTCTCGGATGGCTTGGAGGTTTGGGAGTCGGAAACTTTTACATGGGAATCTGAACCGGATTTACCTGCGTTGTCTTCTGAGTCAGACGAGGATGATTTAATCCCTTGGTAGTTGGGAATTGCGGATTGGGAATGGGGTATGGGGCATGAACAGGCTCTCCGGCCTGTTCCACCATAGATTAAGTTTATGGTGGAACAGGCCGGAAAGCCCGCCGATAAAAAGCTGATTGAGAATTTGAAAACTTTTAAGCCGACTCCGGCTTAGGTAGCGAAGAGGGCAGTATCAACAACTCAGCAGTCGATCGCTTCTCCACCATTTCCTTAGTAATCATACAGCGCGTCACATCCTTGCGCGACGGCAACTCATACATCACATCCAACATCAACTCTTCGACAATTCCTCTCAGTGCCCGCGCCCCAGTTTTGCGTCGGTATGCTTCCTGGGCGATCGCCCGCACAGCATCCGCCTTAAACTCCAACTGTACATTATCCATCTTTAGCAGCTTTTGATACTGCTTAACCAAAGCATTGCGCGGTTCCGTCAAAATCGCCATCAGCGTCTCCTCATCCAAAGGATCGACAACCGCCGCCACCGGTACCCGGCCAATAAACTCAGGAATCATCCCAAATTTCACCAAATCATCGGGTTCCAGTTGCTTGAGGACATCGGCGGCCCGCTTTTCCTTCGGCACAGCTTCTCCCGGCTGAATAAAACCCATGGACTTTTTGCCCGTTCTCTGCTCTACCACTTTATCCAAACCGACAAAAGCGCCACCGCAAATAAACATGATATTGCTGGTATCAATTTGGATGCAGTCTTGATAGGGATGCTTGCGCCCGCCTTGAGGTGGTACATTGGCGATCGTCCCTTCCAGCATTTTCAACAGCGCCTGCTGCACCCCTTCCCCCGACACATCCCGCGTAATCGAAGGATTTTCGCTCTTCCGGGCAATTTTGTCAATTTCATCAATATAAATGATGCCACGCTGCGCCTCTTCCACATCCATATCTGCCACTTGCAGCAAGCGCAACAAAATATTTTCCACATCTTCCCCAACGTAGCCCGCTTCCGTCAGCGTCGTGGCATCAGCCACTGCAAAGGGTACATCCAGCATATCTGCCAAAGTCTGAGCCAGCAGCGTTTTACCACAGCCCGTGGGCCCGATTAACAGAATATTTGACTTTTGCAGTTCTACTTCTTCCGGTGGGTGCTTGCCACTATTTTTGCTATGAATAAAACTGAGGCGCTTGTAGTGGTTATAAACTGCCACTGACAACACCTTTTTCGCCTCATCTTGGCCGATCACATTTTCATCGAGGTAATTTTTAATTTCCCTCGGCTTGGGAATTTGGCTCAGAGACAGGCTTTTCCCCGAAGTAGTGCGACGCTTTTGGCTGGTTTCCGGCTTCGGAGGTACTGCCGTCGCGGCCGGCACGGCAGTGGAGTCAAACAACTCCTCATCTAAAATTTCATTGCACAAGTCAACACATTCATCGCAGATATATACTGCTGGGCCTGCGATCAACTTGCGTACCTGCTCTTGAGACTTGCCACAAAAGGAACATTTTAGATGGGAGTCGTATTTAGACATAACAGCCTCTTAATTCAGTGCAGTGACATTCTCTCCCGCGGCCGGAAGGTTTTCCTTAGCTATGACTTTATCGACCAATCCGTAATCTTTGGCTTCTGCCGCTGACATGAAAAAGTCGCGATCGGTATCGGCCTCTAATTTATCGATCGGTTGACCTGTGTGGTGCGCTAACAGTTCATTCAGCTTACGCTTATGATAAAGGATTTCTTTGGCTTGAATCTCAATATCTACTGCTTGACCTTGGGCACCGCCCAGGGGCTGGTGAATCATAATTCTCGAACTGGGCAGAGACATCCGTTTGCCCGCCGCTCCCGCTGTCAACAGAAATGCACCCATACTTGCTGCTAAACCGTAACAAATTGTCACCACATCGGGGCGGATTTGTTGCATTGTGTCATAAATTGCCATGCCGGCAGTCACCGAACCACCGGGGGAATTTATGTACATTTGAATGTCTTTTTCTGGGTCTTCGGCGTCTAGAAACAGTAACTGAGCCACTATGGAGTCTGCCACTTCGTCAGTTACAGGGGTTCCTAAAAACACAATGCGCTCCCGCAGCAAGCGCGAGTAAATGTCAAAGGCTCGCTCGCCCATCCCCGACTGTTCGAGTACCATTGGCACTACGTTGCTGGGGTGGTCGCTGACCTCAAAATTGTTAGAGCTTGTAATTAGGTAGTTGGAAGATTGAGATACAACCATAAGACACCAGTCAAGGATTATAGACTATTTACGGCTGATGAAAGCTTGAAATTAAGCCGCCAGCTTTTAACTATTATGCCCTTTCTAGAGTGACATGGGGAAATTGGGAATTGGGAATTGGGAAATTGCCTAGCGCAGGGGGGTTCTCTCGCGCTAGGATGATGTTGCCTACAAGTGGCACTCTCGCTCCTAGATGGGGCGTTGTCCAGCCAAAGTTATGATGAATATTTAGCCGGACTCGATCGCGTCAGTAGCTCTAATTCCACCTAAAATCCTCTGCTAGACAAATCTAAGACAAGTCTAGACCTTTGCTTCTTACTTCACCGGGAGCATGGGATCGGTTATCCCTTGGTAAGCTTTGACGATTTAGCCAACCGTGATAAATTAATTGCTCTCTGTGAGATACCCGACTTCTTTAAGAAGTTGGGTATCTGGGAATTCGGTTTTTTTAGTTGAGCTTACTTATCAGTTAAATATCTACTCAAAAGTAGACTCTACCTGAATTTATACCTACTCCTTCTAGCTGCGAGTGCTAGTCTTCTCCTACCACTTCTACTTCAACAGTTGTGGATGCTTCTGAAGTTTCTTCATCATCTTCATCTTCATCTTCATCTACTACCGGAGTCAGAGAACCTTCTGGTAAGAGTTCGATTGTCCCCTTTTCTTCCAACCATTTGATGGTTTTTTGTTTGAGCAAATCTTCTCGGACAAATTGCTGCAACCTTTCGGGGTCAAAATCTCCTTTCGGAAACTGCTTTCTGACGCTAGCTACTTCTGCTGCTACTTCTGCTGGTTCTACAGACAAAGATTCCAGCTTGGCGATTTCTGCTAGAGCTAGAGACTGCTTGATGCGATGGATGGCTTCTGGACGGGAGCGTTCCCGCATCGGTCCCATGTTTTCTTCAGTAAACAGTTGGTTGATATCTATGCCGTAATTTTTCAATTGGGCTGCTTGTTGGTTCAGCAAGAAATCGACTTCGCGTTCTAGCATTGTTTCGGGAATTTCCACTTCTATTAGTTCCACTAGGGCTTCTAATATTGCTTTTTCTTTGTTCCCTGAAGTTTTGCGCTCTTGGTCTCCTTTAAAGCGAGTTTCTAGGGACTCGCGCAGTTCTGCCAAGGTTTCAAACTCGCTAACTTCTTGGGCGAAATCGTCGTCCAACTCCGGCAATTCTTTTTCCTTAAGTTCTTTGAGAGTAATCGTAAAGACTGCTGGTTTTCCGGCTAATTCTTCACTGCTATACTCGTCAGGAAACTGTACAGAAACTTCTCTGGTTTCTCCCGGATTCATGCCGATCATGCCTTGGATGAAACCAGGTACAAACTGATTTTCAGATAATTCTACTTGAAAGTCTTCGGCTTGACCGCCGGGAATTTCTGCGGGAGTTTCGCCGAATGGTGCGTCTGCAAATCTGCCGGAGAAATCAACTAAAGCCATATCTCCTAATTGAGCTGGTCTGCCTTCTATGGGGATTAAAGCAGCTTTGTCCGATCGATATTTTGCCAATACCTCATCTACTTGAGCCTCATCGTACTTAGCTTCTTCTGCTTGAAGTTGCAAGCCTGTGTACTCACCCATTTTGACTTCTGGCTCTACGTCAACCTTAGCTGAGAATGTCAGTGGCTGTTCCGGGTCAAACTTAGACAGTAACTCTTCAAACTCGGTGCTGAGTTCAAAAGTGCCAATGGCTGCAATTTTTTCTTGTTCCAGGGCTTTTTGTAGGGAGTCATTAATCAAGTTTTCTAAAGCCGTTGCCTTCAATCGAGTTTGACCTAGGCGCTGTAGCAAAACTTGGCGGGGAACTTTGCCTTTGCGGAACCCAGGAATGTTAATCTCGCGAGCAAATTGTTTAATTACTTGCTCGTAGGCTTGTTTTGACTTTTCTGATGGTACTTCGATTTCCAGACCAATTTGGCTAGCTGGAAGTTTTTCCTGGGTTACTTTCATCGGCTTCTTTGATATTTAACAATAGTGATATAAAATACATACAAATCTGACTTTGCCTGCATTTTAAGTTTGTACGCTTTTAATCGTACTGGCACAACTACAAACACCTATACCTGACGAGGCTGCCAATCATTGTTGTGCATAGGTTTTGCGGAGCAGAACACTTTGTGGAGGTTCAACACACTAATTGCCGAAGCACCATAGCACGTATCGCCTTCAGACGTCAATGCTACGCCACAAAAGCGTCTCAAAGTCAACAATAGGCTATTTGTTTGTGGTTATGGCCACAGGGCAGTTCATTCCTTGCTAAACTAGCGATGGCTACGATGCGATCGCAGCCGTGAGGCTGGAGTGGCAAGTCCGGTCAACTGCGCCCTTGCCATCCTAACCGATTCTGATGTCGCCTAAGATTAATTAAGTTTTATATTGAGTATTGCGGTTATTAAAATTCCAGATTTCGATCGCTTACAATCTAATTTGTGGAGGAAACTAATTTGTCTCAATCCTATCGAGTTGCCATTTTAGGAGCTACGGGTGCTGTCGGTGCGGAGTTGCTAGAACTCTTGCACAGTCGCAGTTTTCCGTTGGCAGACTTGAAGCTGCTGGCTTCGGAACGTTCTGCGGGTGCAAAACTGCCCTTTGGTAGCTCCATGCTATCGGTGGAGGCAGTATCCGATCGCTCCTTTGATAATGTAGATCTAGTGCTGGCTTCGGCTGGTGGGTCTACTTCCAAATTTTGGGCTCCGAAAGCAGTAGCAGCCGGAGCCGTGGTAATAGACAATTCCAGCGCTTTCCGTATGGATGCAACGGTACCGTTAGTGGTTCCCGAAGTTAATCCCGAAGCAGTGGCGTCTCACCGAGGTATAATTGCTAATCCCAACTGCACCACGATTTTGATGGCAGTGGCCGTTTGGCCTCTTCACCAAGTGAGACCAGTCAAGCGCATAGTGGTAGCTACTTACCAGTCTGCCAGCGGGGCAGGGGCCAGGGCAATGGAGGAAATGAAAGCTCAAGCCAGAGCAATTTTGGCCGGAGAAACACCCAAAACGGAGATATTTCCCTACCCCTTAGCATTTAATTTGTTTCCGCACAACACCGCGATTAACGAGTTGGGGTATTGTGAGGAAGAGATGAAAATGGTGAACGAAACTAGGAAAATATTTGGGACTGAAGACATCAAAATTTCTGCAACTTGTATTCGGGTTCCCGTACTCCGGGCCCATTCGGAAGCGATTAATCTAGAATTTGCAGAGCCTTTTAGTGCGATCGAGGCTAGAGACATTTTAAAGCAGGCAAAAGGGGTTAAGCTGGTAGAAGACTGGCAAGCGAATTATTTCCCGATGCCCGCAGAGGCTAGCGGTAAGGATGAGGTGTTGGTAGGCAGGATACGCCAAGATATTTCTCACCCCTGCGGGTTGGAAATGTGGCTAAGTGGCGATCAAATTCGCAAAGGGGCGGCTTTAAATGCAGTGCAGATAGCCGAGTTGCTCGCCACAAAAAAATTACTGCAAACCCAGCGGGCGGCGGTTTCTAAGTAGCGGGAACTATCCCCATAGGTAAGAGGTTTTGCAGCATCAGGGATTTTAGATTAACGTTTCATCTAAAATCAAAAATTTCAAATCAAAAATCACAAGTCTAAAATCGGAGAAAGTGTGGTAAAGTTTGGACGGGTTCTGACTGCAATGATTACGCCGTTTAAGGAAGACGGCAGCGTTAACTATGCGGTAGCAGAGCAGTTGGCGGTGTATTTAGCCGATCGCGGTACGGATAGCTTGGTACTGTGCGGAACTACGGGCGAATCTCCCACGATGACTTGGGATGAGGAGTACGAGTTATTTCAGGTGGTGCAGCAGGCAGTAGCAGGTAAAGCAAAAGTCATAGCAGGAGCGGGATCGAATTCAACTCGCGAGGCGATCGAAGCAACACAAAAAGCAGCTAAACTCGGTTTAGACGGTTGCTTGCAGGTGGTGCCCTATTACAACAAGCCACCACAAGAAGGTTTGTACAATCATTTTCGGGCGATCGCGCAATCTGCTCCAGAATTGCCTATAATGTTATATAACATCCCCGGTCGCACTGGCCAAAATATGTTGCCGGAAACAGTGGCTCAATTGGCAGAAATTCCGAACATTGTAGCAGTAAAAGAAGCAAGTGGCAACTTAGATCAAGCCAGCCAAATTAGACGCTTGACATCCCCTGAATTTGCCATCTATTCTGGAGATGATTCCCTAACATTGCCGATGCTGGCGGTAGGAGCATCTGGTGTAGTTAGCGTAGCCAGCCACCTGGTAGGAGAGCAACTACAACAGATGATCGAAGCTTTTGAGAAGGGCCAAGTTCAAGTCGCTACCCAGATTCACTTGCAACTATTTGACTTGTTTAAAGCTCTTTTTCTCACCACAAATCCGATTCCAGTCAAGACAGCTCTTAAACTTCAAGGCTGGGATGTAGGTTCCACCCGTCCGCCCCTGTGCGATCCGCCCGTTGAGGTGACTCAAAAATTAAAGGACGCACTGAGTCAGTTAGCACAGATATCAGCTAGCTAGAGAGGCGAGAACGAGTTTTCTGAAAACTAAATATTGGTTGTGATTAGTCATTAGTCCTTAGTAATTAGCTATGAGTTATTAGCTGAAAACTAAGAATTGGTGATTGAAGACCCAAGACAACTGACTGTACGGGAGAGTAAAACCCGCAGGAGATTTTTCCATAAATATCATGGAAAAAATATCCCACATCAACAAACAGCAGAAAAAAAACACAAGACAACAGACAACAGTCAACAGACAAATAACAAAAAACTAACAAAGGATACGCATGATCAAAAATACAACTGGACAGGCTCTAAAAGTTATTCCCCTCGGCGGGCTCCACGAAATCGGTAAAAATACTTGTGTATTCGAGTACGGAGATGAAATAATTCTTTTGGATGCAGGTTTAGCATTCCCGACAGATGGAATGCACGGGGTAAATATTGTCCTCCCAGACATGACTTACCTGCGGGAAAATAGCCACAAAATTAAAGGTATGATCGTGACTCACGGTCACGAAGACCACATCGGCGGTATCCCTTATCACCTCAAACAATTTGAAATTCCGGTGATTTACGGGCCGCGTTTGGCTATGGCTTTGCTAGCCGGAAAATTAGAAGAAGCCGGAGTTTCTCACCGCACAGAATTGAGGACAGTTAGACCACGCGACATGGTGAGAATTGGCAAGAATTTCTTAGTCGAATATATTCGCAACACTCACTCAATGGCCGACAGTTTCACAGTGGCGATTCACACCCCAGTGGGAATTTTGATCCACACTGGAGACTTTAAAATTGACCACACTCCTGTAGACGGCGAGCATTTTGACTTCCAAAAATTGGCGGAGTATGGCGAAAAAGGCGTGCTGTGCTTGATTAGCGATTCCACTAACTCGGAAGTTCCCGGTTTTACGGCTTCAGAACGTTCTGTTTATCCGAATTTAGACAGAATTATCGCTCAAGCGACGGGACGAGTAATGGTGACGACGTTTGCTTCTTCGGTACACCGATTGCAAATAGTTTTAGAACTAGCTAAGAAAAACAATCGGTATGTAGGAGTGGTAGGTCGATCGATGTTGAATGTCATCGCTCACTGCCGGAATCTAGGCTACATCAAATGCGAAGATAGTATCTTCAAACCCCTGAAAGAAATTCGCAATTTACCAGATGACAAGGTACTGATTTTAACCACAGGTTCCCAAGGCGAACCAATGGCGGCGATGACTCGGATTGCTAACGGGGAACATCACGAATTAAAAATCAGAAAGGGCGATACCATCATCTTCTCAGCGAACCCGATTCCGGGAAATACGATCGCAGTGGTAAATACGATCGACAAATTGATGATGCTGGGCGCAAATGTAGTTTACGGGCGCGACAAGGGAATTCACGTTTCGGGACACGGTTGTCAAGAAGACCAAAAGTTAATGATTAACATAACTCGTCCCAAATTCTTCTTACCCGTGCACGGGGAACACCGGATGTTGGTGCAGCACTCAAAAACAGCTCAAAGCATGGGCATTCCCGCTAGCAATATGGTGATTATTGACAACGGCGATGTTGTAGAATTGACCGAAAATTCGATGCGAGTGGGTGGTAAAGTGCCTTCAGGAATTGAATTGGTAGACTCTTCGCGATCGGGAGTAGTCAAAGCAAACGTCCTTAAGGAACGCCAACAGTTAGCCGGAGATGGGGCGGTAACAGTAGCGGCGGCTTTGAATTGGGAAGGCAAATTAGTGGCCAAGCCGGAAGTACACTTGAAAGGTGTAGTCACATCAGCCGATCGCGCCGAGGTGATCCGACTCATCACTCAAACGATTGAAACAATTTTGAGCGATCGTTGGTCAGAATTTGTCAAACCTGCTACGAATGCTGACTCACAAGTTGATGTGGACTGGGTAGGAGTGCAAACACAAATAGAAAAAGCAATTGCGCGAGTGCTGCGACGGGAATTGCAAAGCAATCCCATGCTGGTATTCCTGATGCAAATTCCTGAAGAAGCAGTGCGATCGGAAACTGTGCAAAAACAGCTTTCCATTGAAGCACCTAAACTAGCATCTTCAGTACCATCGCCAGTACCAGCCCCTGTAAATAAAGTAACAGGTCGTCGGCGTCCTCGGACTGCTGCAAAAGTAGCCTCCGTAGTTTCTTAGTTTGATAGAAACAGAAAGCCACAGGTTGTATCCTGTGGCTTTCTGTTTTGTTTCTATCAAATCCTTATATTAATTCCGGTTGTATCGGAATGATTTAACCGCGAAGGCGCGAAGGACGCGAAGGAAGAGAAGAGAGAGATGAATACCCGACTTGTTAAACAAATCGGGTATTCATCTCTTGGCGGTGAAAAAATCAACCCCCAGCAACTGCCGGCACAATACTCACTTCATCGCCATCTTTAAGAGCAGTTTCAGTACCTTCCAAAAACCGGATGTCTTCAGCATTGACGTAGAAATTCAAAAATCTACGAGGTGTTCCTTGTTCGTCGCACAGGCTTTTTTTGATGCCGGGACAATTTGTTTCGAGGGATTCAATCAGTTCAGAAATATTATCACCGCCGCATTCTATTGTGGCTTGATTGTTGGTGAATTTTTGCAGTGGTGTGGGAATTAAAACTTTAACAGTCATTTTTTTAGTCCTTAGTCAGTAGTCATTAGTCATTAGTCATTAGTTATCAGTCAGTAGTTATTAGTCAGTAGTTATTAGTCACAAGTCAGTTCTCGGTGGTTAACAATCAGTCGTCATTAGTCAACAGCTTGATAGCTAATGACCAATGACTAATGACTAATGACTACTGACTAATGACCAATGACCAATGACCAATGACTAATGACTAATGACTATTAAACCGAAACTTGCTGCCATTCTAGGCGTTCAAGTGTCCGAGCACGTTCTAGGGCACGCTCGAAGGCTTCTAGTTTTGGTTCGAGGGTGATGGGTTCGCCGATGTAGCCTTGGACAGCTTCTTGGGTTTTTAAGCCATTGCCGGTGATGTAGGCGACGGTGGTTTCATCGGGGTTGATTTTACCTGCTTCTACCAGTTTCTTCAAGACGGCGATGGTGGTGCCACCTGCGGTTTCGGTGAAGATGCCTTCGGTTTCGGCTAGCAGTTTCATGCCTTCGATGATTTCGGTGTCGCTGACGGATTCGATGTTGCCGCCTGTTTTGCGGGCGATGTCGAGGGCGTACATCCCGTCTGCTGGATTGCCGATCGCGATCGACTTAGCAATTGTATTCGGTTTCACCGGTTTAACAAAATCGCGGCCTTCGCGGAAGGCTTGGGCGATGGGGGAACAGCCGTCAGCTTGGGCACCGCTGAAGCGGACTTTCTTGCCTTCAACTAAGCCGACTTCGGTGAATTCGTTAAAGCCTTTGTAAATTTTGGTGAACAAAGAACCGGAAGCCAGGGGAGCAACTACGTGATCGGGCAATTGCCAGCCAAGCTGTTCGATCACTTCGTAGCCTAGGGTTTTCGAGCCTTCGGAATAGTAGGGGCGCAAGTTGATGTTGACAAATCCCCAGCCGTGTGTATTGGCTACTTCGCAGCAGAGGCGGTTAACTTGGTCGTAGTTGCCGTGAACTGCCATCACGGTTGGATTGTAAATTAGGGTGCCGAGAACTTTGCCTGCTTCTAAGTCGGAGGGGATGAAGACTACGCAGTCGAGTCCGGCGTGGGCTGCGATCGCCGCCGTAGAGTTAGCTAAATTACCAGTGCTGGCACAGGATACTGTTGTGAAACCTAATTCTCTCGCTCTACTGAGGGCAACGGACACCACTCTATCTTTGAAGCTAAGAGTGGGCATATTGACCGCATCATTTTTAATATAAAGATTTTTTAGACCCAGGCGACGAGCTAGGCGGTGCGATTTTAATAGAGGAGTCATGCCGGTGCCGACATCGATCACGTTATCTGTAGCGACGGGCAGAAATGCGCGGTAACGCCAAATCGAGTTTGGTCCGGCTTCGATGGTTTGTCTGGTAACGGTGCGGCGGATAGCATCGTAATCGTATTTGACTTCTAGCGGCCCGAAACAGCAATCGCAGACGTGTTTTGCTTGAAGTTCGTATTCTTCGCCGCATTCTTTGCACTTGAGGGCTGTGAAGGTTGCTGCTGTCGATTGGGTTCTGGTCGCCTGGGTCATAGCTAAACTCTCCAGTTTTGCAATGTTGTTAACTCTTTTCGCAGAATACCACGGTGAAATTAGTGCGTCAACCATACCCGATTTTTTTAGTCGGGATTGATTTTTGAGTGAGATGGTGGTTGTTTAACTTGCATCGTTGGGTGGGCTAGGTGCAAGACTCCACAAGGCTTATACTCGTTTTCTGCCTCTGCCTGGAAATCCGCAGCGGTGGGTTTTGCCTCTTGGTCGATCGAGTTCAAGGAGGATTTGACGAACAATTTGTTACAAAACTTAATATTGGTTATTGGTGTTAATTCCAATGCCCCATCCGCCATCCCCCCTTGGGGAGGTAGGGGGTGACAGGTGTAGGTTTTTTACAACGGGGTAATATGGAGATCTTTTGACACTTGGTCACACCAGGGCGATCGAACCAAACACGTGGAGGCGCAAACAACCTCAATGCTGAAGAATAAGCATCTTAAAGATTAGTCATGTATCGTCTCTCAACGAATGGCTCACCTGTCGATACCTCAAGGGATGGGATTAGCTACTTGGAGATTCGGTGGGGTCAGGACCAAATCTAACTGACTACTGACTAATCAACTATTTTTTGCTGTTTATAAAGTTCCTTAAACTTACGCTGCTGCTGATTATGATCTACGATGCGATCGGGATAAGGAAGAAATTTGCGTTCTAAGGGCAAAATATTTCCCGTTAGCAAAAGTTTCGTATCTACTCTGCGCAATTCAGGAACCCAGTGCCGAATATATTCACCTTCCCGGTCAAATTTTTGAGCTTGACTCGCGGGATTAAATATGCGTAAAGGCTTCGGGTCCATACCACTCGATGCACTCCACTGCCAGCCACCATTATTAGCAGAAAGGTCGCCATCTATCAATTTTTGCATAAAGTATTTTTCCCCCCACTGCCAGTTAATAATTAAATCTTTAGTGAGGAAACTAGCGACTATCATCCGGCACCGATTGTGCATCCAACCAGTCTGATTCAACTGCCGCATTGCCGCATCTACAATCGGATAGCCAGTTTTGCCTCTACACCAGGCTTGAAAAAGTTTTTCATCATTTTCCCAAGGAAAGTCTTTGAAGGGTTGACGGTAGGGCCCATCTGCTAATTCAGGAAAATTATACATTGCGTGTTGATAAAATTCTCGCCACGCTAATTCCTGTTGCCAAGTGCGGATATTTTTCTGCCCTTCTTCGTTGCGACAATTATCCATTAATCTCTGGGTAGCTTGCCAAACTGTGCGAATGCCGATGGCACCAAATTTGAGAGCAGGGCTGAGTTGGGATGTGCCATTAATTATGGGAAAATTACGTTGGTCTTGATATTCGTAAATTGCCAAATCACAAAATTCTTCCAATTTTTGTTGCGCTGGATTTTCTCCTGGTTCTATTAACAAGGGATTTTCCCAAATAAAGCCCAAGTCTCTGGCGCTAGGCAACATTTCCATTGCACCTGCTTGGCGTGCAATTTCTGTTTCTGCTGCGGTTAATCCTGTCATTTCTTCTAAAGAAATGATGGGCAGTGTCTCTACTGGTTGGGTTTTGGGTAGGCTGTTCCATTTTTTCCAAAATGGTGTATAAACAGTATATGGATTTCCCGTGCCTGTGCGAATTTCCTCTGGCGCGTGCAGTAGTTGATCCCAGAAATTTTTGACTTGAATTCCTGTTTGTGCTAGGGCATTAGATACTGCAAAATCACGTTTTTTTGCATAGGGTTCCACATCCCAGTTCCAAAATACTGCTTTGGCATTTATAGCTGTGGCTAATCTGGGGATGGCTTCACTAGGTTCATCTTGAATTATCAGTAATTGACTGCCCGATTCCGCGTAACTCTGCTGAAGTTTTTGCAAACATCCCATCATGTATGTGACTCTGGCTGGGGCTACGTCATCAAGATTGAGGAGTTGGCGATCTAGACAGAAGAGGCCTACTACTTTCGGGCTTTGTTGCCTTGCTGCTGCTAGTCCGATGTTATCACAAATACGCAAATCTCGGCGATGCCAAAATAAAATTAGATCAGACATTCGATTTTAGATTTTAGATTTTAGATTTTAGGTTTGAGAACAACCTCCACGGCTCAATCCGCGAGATTGTCAGCAAATCATTTTAATTTAAAAAAGGACGGGCTAAAAAGAAGCTAGAAATAGATTTTGCATCTATGGGTTCCCCAGATAAAATCGCTGTTTCTAATTCTTCAGGAGTGAATAAAACGGTTTCCATGTCTTCATCATCGTCTTGTGCTGGTGGCTTCTCCAGCTTTTCCAAATCTAGGGCTAAAAAAGCATAAATGATTTCATCTGAATAACCGGGGGCGAGCAAAAATTCCCCTAATTTTTGCCATTTACCCGCGCGATATCCTGTTTCTTCTTCGATTTCGCGTTTAATGGTTTCGGCGGGGTTTTCATTAACTTCTATAGTACCAGCGGGAAATTCTAAAATTCGCCCTTGAGCCGCAAAACGATATTGTCGCACCAAGACAAGTTTACCTTCGGGGGTTACTGGTACTGCTAGGGCTCCGCCTGGGTGACGAATACATTCCCATTCGCCTTCGGCACCGTTGGGAAGCCGGAGAGTGGCTACGTCAAAATTAAATTTGCGTCCTTGGTAAAACAGGCGTTGTTTCAGGACTTTGGGTAGTTCTCGATCGCTCGACATAAGCAACAAATGAATAATTTGAGAGTACACTGATTTATGACATCATATCAAATCCGGTTGCATGGGCCTGGGAAATTGGGAATTGAGAAGTAAGTGATAATTAGTTTTGTGTCTTTTCTAGACTATCATTTTTTCTATTCCCGAAGAATCTGCCGTTTGGACCATTTGTGCGATCGCACTTCCTGTCACCGGATGCACCCAATCCGGGGCAATTTCTGCCAAAGGCACTAATACAAATGCTCTTTTGGTCATTCGGGGGTGAGGCAGAATCAGCGTGGGAGTTTCTAGGACTAAATTATCATATAACAGCAAATCTAGGTCTAGGGTTCTGGGTCCCCATTTTTCTTGGCGAATTCGATTAAATTTTATTTCTATTTCTAATAAAGCTAATAGTAACTGTTCTGGTTCTAGGGTAACTTCTAGGATGGCACAGGCGTTGATGTAATCGGGTTGTGGTGGCCCGACCGGGGCTGTTTGATACCAGCTTGAATGAGATTTTACTTCTATTTCTGGGGTGTTGTTTAGAGTTTCGATCGCGCTTTTGAGAATTGTGAGGGAGTCCCCTAGGTTGCTACCGAGGGCGATGGCGCATTTTGTTGATTTCATTGGAATTTGAATTGGAATATTTTAACCGCAGAGAACACAGAGAACGCAGAGGGAGATAACAGAGATGAATAAGTCTGATGAAGAGTGGATTTGATATAAGTCTCGATGGTTCTGTAACAAATTGTTTTAATTTTGGCTTAATTTATGCTTAATCTTTGTTGATTATACTTGATAAGTATCAGTGTTTAATTTGCAAATTAATGAGTTTTTACCGTCTCCTTTTGTCTGCCTTGATTCTAGTCACTATTAATTTTACATCAACTACATCGATCGCCTTGGCTGAAACTAAGGAAAGCTATCTTACCGTAAATTCCGATGATAGTCAATCTTTTGCCAGTTTAGTACAGCAGGCGGAAGATTTAGCGAAAGAGTCGATCGCCCAAGAATTCCAAGAAAATCCCGGATTGACACAGGTGACGATTATAGTTACAGCGGATCGCAGCAGACGAATGGTTCCTGTTTTGCGATCGAGAGTATCTCGCAACCAGTGGCAGAAAGATTCCAGAATCGAACAGTGGACTAGATATTTTGCCGATGCTAAATACCTCTTGGGATTCAGAGAGGGCAATATTTCACCAGCCAATTCTGGACCATCGCAAACTATCAACGTACCAGCACCCAGCCGGCCGGCCTCCCGACAAAACGATCCAGGCTTTCGAGATGACTAATGGGGAATTGGGAATTGGGAATCGGGCATCGGGCATCGGGCATCGGACATCGGTAACAAATAACCAATCACCAATAACCCTTCGACTCCGCTCAGGGCGACGCAAATAACCAATAATTAACCAAAATATAATCTCACTTTAATTAACCTTCATGTTAACTTCCCTTAATTTAACAACGGTAAAATCTCATAGAGAATCACCAGATTAGGGATGTGGGGTTGAACAGGAATTTATGTCTAAAATAACTCGCCGACAACTGCTAATTTTTTTCGGTAGCAGTGCAGCTACTACTGTCCTTGCGCCTCAACTAACTGAAACACTATTCGGCATCAATTCCACCTCTGCCGAAGCTGCGTTCAGTCCGATATCTTTCACTCCATTAAGACTTCCTCACCCACTGCCAGTTTATCAAGAATTGTCGAGCTTTATGCCAACCGGCCTAAACGGACAAGGAACTGTGATGGCTGCTTCACAGGATACTAAATTAAGGAGTTACAGCGTTGTTGACGATGTAGTTGTGCCGCCAGAATACGAACGCTATGTGATTCTCCGCTGGGGCGATCGCGTTTTTCCCGATCTATCCGACTATTTCGGCTACAACAACGACTACACAGGCTTCGTAGGCCTTCGCGGCAGCAATGACGACGGCTATCTCTGGGTCAACCACGAGTATGTATCCTTCCCAATGTCAAAACAGGCACCGGAAACGCCGACAGATTTGGCATCATTTCCCGCAACCGATCGCGCCGTCATCGGTCTAGACTTATCTGTAAAAAATCGCGCGACCCTCGGCGAATTTTTATACAACATGGGTGGTTCCATCGTCCGCATCACCAAACAAGCCAACGGTCGATTTGGCGCGATCGCCCGCGACCCCCTCAACCGACGCATCCACGGACTTTCCGGCCTCGGAATCAACAGCCAGCGTTCCGACGCATACAAAAGCGTCACCTCCTGGGGAAGCAGACAAGGCGACGACAAATATCTTACAGGTACCGGCCCGGCGGCCACCCAAGTTTTCGCCCAAGTCAACAGCGACGGGCTGGGAAACCGGATCATCGGTACAGCCTACAACTGTTCCGGCGGCACAACCCCCTGGGGCACAATCCTCTCCGCCGAAGAAAACTTCCAAGGTAGCGAACTATTCTTCGTCGGAGTTCAGGAAAACATCAAACCCAACGGCAGCCAAACCGGTTACGCCAAGGGCACTACGGGTGAAGAATTCGGCTTAGTCGGTGAAAAATACGGCTGGATGGTAGAAGTCGATCTCCAAGACCCGAATTTCCGCCCCCGCAAACACACCGCTTTGGGCCGCTTCCGCCACGAAAACATCGCGATTCGCGCCGAAGCAGGCCGCAAATTAGTAGCATACATGGGAGACGATCGGCGCGGCGGACACACCTGGAAATTTGTCAGCAACGGTACTGTCACCAATCCCGCAGATAAAAACAACAGTCGCTTGTTTGAAGATGGCACTTTGTACGTCGCCCAATACAATCGCAACGGTGCGGGAAGATGGCTGCCGCTGACAATCAATGCCCAAACCAATCCAGTAAGTCCCAAAAAAATGGGCGAAGCCGAATTAGCAAGTTTTGGCAAAGCTCAAAGAGATGCAAATACTCGCTTACCCAAACGCGCCGGAATTGCTGGTCAAACCGAAGACGGCGGTTCTTTTGTAGTCGATACAACTAATGAAGCAACAGCACTTCCTGGCTACAGAAATAAAACTCTTGCGAATTTCTATACCAGCCAAGGTGCGATGTTAGTTGATGCTTTTTTAGCTGCTAATTTGATTGGTGGCACTCCGACAGCGCGGCCTGAAGATTTGGAAATTCATCCTACTACTAAGGAAGTTTTCATTTCCTATACTGACGGCGCACCTGGTAGCGATGGTTATCCAGATTCTCGGATTTTTACTGTTGCTAAATACGGTAGCGAACTCAATAGCACCCAGCAGTCGGGAGGAATTTACAAAATAATTGAAGATAGTTCCGACGGCGCGGGTTCGACATTCCGCTGGCAGCGTTTTGTTCAAGGTGGAGAAGCGGGTTCAGTCTCTGGGGCGGGATTTGCTAGTGTAGACAATTTGGTTTTTGACGATCAAGGTAATGTTTGGGGTGTGACTGATATGTCTACTTCCACGCACAACGGTTTTGATGTCGGGAGTGTTGGCAAGGCAAGTGCGATCGACCACAAGAAGACTGGAAATGTCTCGGATTTTACTGGGGTTTTCGGCAACAATTGGCTGTTTTATATTCCCACTTCCGGCCCGAATGCGGGAACTGTCATTCCGTTTGCTCAAGGGCCGAATCGGTGCGAAATGACGGGGCCGACTTTTGTGGGAGATACGCTGGTGATTTCGGTGCAGCATCCGGGGGAAGATTGCCCGATCGATGATGGTACTGTACTCAGCCGACAAATTGAAATGTTGGATTTGAACGGTGCTGTTTTCAATCAGACTCGGACTGTTGCTCGTGGTAGTTTGTGGCCGAGCAATATCTCGAATGATTCGCGTCGTTCGCCCATGCCTTCGGTGATTGGAATTCGCCGTTTGCGATCGACTACAACGGGTCAGTTTGTTTAAATAGGACTTACAATGGTGCCCAGAAACCGGGTTTTTGTCCAGGTATGTCGTCGGAGTCGGCAGATTTGGTAAAAACCCGGTTTCTTTGGTCGAGTGCGTAAATCCTGCTTAAGAAATTAGGAGACGGCTTGGCCTTAGTCCCTACCCAAAATAACATTGTAGGGACTAAGGCCAAGCCCATTGGTGTCAACTTAAGCTTGAAAGCCTTCCAAGTCCATTAGTCATCCCGCGAGTCCGACAGGGAATTAATTCCCTGTCTAATAGCTAAAGTCCTCTCAAAGAGGACTCAAGAGTTGAAAATTCTTCTCTTCAGTCCTCTTTGAGAGGACTTGCGCTTTGAGGCAGGGGTTTCAACCCCTGCCGGACTATTGGTTGTACCTTAAGTTGACACCAATGGGCACTGCCGTCTCCTCTATATCATTCCGATGCAACTAAGAAAATTGTACTTGGCGATATAAATCGGCGATCGCAATTTCTAGATTCACCGATTCAAGTTGCAAGGAATCGCCCAAACCATACTCAGAGAGAACCCATTGCCCTTGTTGATTGCGCCGAAACATCTCTACTCCTGGCTGTTCAACTTGCACCAAGACATACTCTTGCAGTGTTGAAAATTGGCGGTATTTCGCAAATTTAGTACCGCGATCTACTGCTTCGGTGGAAGGCGATAAAACTTCGATAATCAAGGAAGGAAATTGCACTAATTGTGGATCGTTATCGCGATCGTCACAAGTTACCACAACATCAGGATAAAAATACTTTCGCCCTGGTTCTCCCTGTAGTTTCACAGCTAAGATGTAAATCTCGTAGGGGAGATTCAGGCGATCGTCTAATAGCTTGAAGAAGTTGATGCAAATCCGATTATGATTGCGGGTTTCGCCTCCTATCGCGACAACTTCGCCATCCCAATATTCGTAGCGTTCTTCTTGGGTGGGTTCCCAAGCCAGGTATTCTTCTGGGCTCATCAATAGGCGATCGGGTAAGGCAACCATAATGCGATTGGGAATGAAGTATGTTTCTAGAATAGCTCGAAGAAAAGGGCGATCTGATTTTGGATTTTAGATTTTAGATTTTGGTTACAACTCATTGTTGTCCCTTCACGCTATTTCTTTGCTAAGTTTCTCCTGCACCCACAAATTTAAAAGCGTTTCTGGAGAAACACCTTGACGTTTAGCGATGGAACGAATTTGCTCTGATAAAGTTACTTCAACACGATAATATATGATCTCAGATTGAAGATTTACTGAAAACTCAGCAGCATCAGTTTCCTCCCAATAATCTGCCAGATCGCGATCGTCCCAAAACTCGCCTATTTGCTGATAAGATTCAGCTTCTGAGATAGCACTTTTACGTTTTCTGGTATTTTCTTCGTTCAGCATTTGTCATGTCCCGTGCAGATAAAATTAATGCTTGCCTATCTTCTTTATAAACAAAGAAAACAATCAAGTAGCGTCCGGCATCAGTTTGTCCCAAAGCAGCGTAAACATTTTCACCCTGACGATGCCCTTTTTCGACAAAGCGGAAAACTGCAAAGTTCTCAAAGACTTCTCTAACTTCTTGTGGGCTAACAGAATGTTTTCGAGCTAGTTTTTCAACGATATCCTCTAGCCAGATAAAGCCTCTGATTTCCACTTGATTTATATGTCCTTATCACTGCTCACTCCTAGTGTATCATAGAATGCAAGCAATGGTTGTATCCATTACACTGCATGGGCGATCGCATATTGCTTCAACACAGGCGGCACAGTGTAACTACTTCCTTGTTGTTCTATCCAGCAGCGCCGCGATAGAGATTGCAGCGCATTTACCAAATCTGACAGCGGGATTGTATCATTTTCAAGTAATTTTATGAGATCGACTGGCTGGCTTTCTTTCGCCAACAAGGAAATTACTTATTTTTCTAGTTCCGATAGGCGATCGAACTTAGGTTTTGTAATTTGTTTGGGAATGCCCAATAGGTTATGATATGTTTGTTTGCAGTTCAGTTTTTCTCCGGTAATACCAATTTTTTATGAGGCTGCATAGAATCCGATCCCCCCTAGCCAAGAGGGCGGGCACGGGGGCACCGCCCCTACTAAGGGGGGGACAAGATTCTTCTCAAAGTCCCCCTTCCCCCCTTGGGGGGGGCTAGGGGGGGGTGGGGATTTAGGGGGATCGGGATCTGATTGGAGAGTTTGAAAACACGCCCTAGCCCCCCTTAATAAGGGGGGGACAAGATTCTTCTCAAAGTCCCCCTTCCCCCCTTGGGGGGGGCTAGGGGGGGTGGGGATTTAGGGGGATCGAGATATATGCAACGACCCATTAAATTGGTATAAGGTTAAAGTTGATTTTTGATGAAGGTAGGCAATTAGAGATTGTGCAGGCAATTGAGCGGGTGAGAGACGGAATTCTCTGGAAACCTGGAAAAGCAATGTCTCATTTACTCAAAAGGATTAATTTAGGCCATTTAGGACCGAACGCGACCCTTGAAGAATATAATGGAGTTATCAGTTTTATTGTTAGGGATGCTAATGCTAAAGTTTATGTGTACGTCTACGGAAAAACGTTTTATCCCACAGTTACCAGCAGTGTAAATAACACCATATGGCTGGTAATGATGGGCTTGGATGGAGTTTTAGAAACGGCCTTTCCTCCAAAGGAACCGGAAAGCTACCTGGCTAATTCAATGTTTATTTATGTAGGTTTAATTAAGGATTTGTTATGAATATTTTGCTAAAAAACTATTGTGTAATGGTTGAATTTCCTGATGTGAGTGGGGCTGAACATTTAGAAATGTTGCAACTTAGAGATGAGTTGGCAAAAGTTGAATCTCAACTGAGTGAGGAAGAGAAGGGTTTATTAGCAAATGCCGATCGACGGTTAGTTGAACAAGCAAGGGAGTTTTATGAGGAGTTGTCGAGATTTGTGGATTTAACCCAGAAGCGCAAATTTGAGGAGATTACACCTCAGCGTTGGTGGTGGTATTTGGATGTTTTGGCATTGTTGCCGAATTTGAGGAAACAAGAGTTGACA